>NZ_SJOS01000010.1:0-65449 GCF_012027765.1 Pseudoflavonifractor sp. SW1122
CGTCGGCAGCGTCAGATGCGTACAACAGACAGCCATAGGTCTGAGGCTCTTCCGCTTCCTCCTCTTCCCACCGGGCTTGCCGGGCCTCTTCCCGCTCCTCCATCCAGCCCCGCATGTCCTGGTAGAACTCCACCGGGGTGCGGTTGAAGGAGAAGAGCAAGGTGAGCAGAGTCACCACCAGGAGCACCACCATAGCTCCCACCGTACTGAAGGCGTAGCGGAAGGAGATGGCCAGGATGCCACCCAGCACACCGCCGGAGTTGCTGCGCAGACCAGCCATCCACAGCTGGCCCATGAGATTCATCCCCCATGTAAAGCGGTTGCCGCTGAGCATGAGGTGGAGTATAGCCCCGGCCAGCACCGGCAGCAGCAGTGCACAGGTCAGGCGCAGCCGCACCGGTCGGCGGCGGTGAAAGATCAAGATGTAGGCGCACAGCACCAAAACGGGCGGCGCCAGGTAGTAGCCGTAGCCACACAGGCCCCGGAGCAAGTCGCAAAACAGGTCGATGAATGCGGCCTTGACACCAAAGTAGCCAAAAGAGCCAAAGAAGGCCAACACCAGGCATACCACGCCGCCAATCTCTCGGTGGTAGGAAGGAGCGGCAGGGGCCGCCTTCTTTCTGGGCTTGGCGGTGGAGGTCGTCTTCTTTTTGGTACTTTTGGGAGCGGCAGACTTGCTCTGGGTCCGTTTCCCGCCGCTTTTGGTGGTTTTCTTTTGCGTTGAAGCCATAGCTTCCTCCTCACATTAGAGTACGATAAAACCGGCAACCAGGGAAACTACGCCCACGATCCAGCAGTAGTATGCAAAATTGCCGAACTTGCCCTTGCTGGCCAGCAGGCGCACCAGCTGGATGGAGAAATACCCCACCACGCCGGCCACCACCATGCCCGCCAGATAGTTGGGCAGCAAACTGGTGTCCACACCTTCGCCCACGGCTTTGACCACCTTGAGCAAGGTAGCGCCCAGCACCGCAGGCAGGGACAGCAGGAAGGAATAGCGCACGGCAAACTTCCGGTCAAAGCCCAGAAGCATACCGGCGGAAATGGTGCTGCCGGAACGGGAGATGCCGGGGATGGTGGCCACCCCCTGGGCAATGCCCACCAACAGAGCATCCTTCACGGTGGCGGTGCGGGCGTTCTTACGTCCGCCGCCCATGCGGTCCGAGAAAAACAGAATAAAGCCGGTGAGAATGAGCATCACAGACACCGCAGCGGGATAGTTGCCCAGCTGCTCCACCACCCCCTCCAAGGGCAGGACCACAAACAGAGGCAGAGTGCCCACGATGACCATCAACACCAGGCGGCGGGCCGTGGGGGGCCGGGACTCCCGGCTGCCGTGGCCGGAAAACAGAGAGGCGAAGCCGCGGAAGAACTCCACCACCATCTCCACAATGTCCTTCCAGTATACCACGCACACAGCGAGAAGCGTGGCAAAATGCAGCAGGATGTTAAAGAGGTTATCCACCTCTTTCATCTCAAAGAAGTGCTGCAACAGGGTCAAATGCCCGGAACTGGAGATGGGCAGAAATTCCGCCACGCCCTGGACAAAGCCCATAAACATTGACATGAGCAAGGACAAGATTATCACCTCATTTTTCTTGATTGCCCAGGACTGAAATCCGGTGCATCATAGTATATTACCACATCCCATAGTCAAATTCCAGCGTTTTTCTCCCTACCATCGGAAATCTTGTCAAAATATCTCATATCCATGCAAAAGGCCAGATGATATTGCATCGTCAAAAAGCCCTCGGCAGAGTTTTCCCGCCTAAGGGCGGGAAAATAAATCAAAATCTGTTTTTCCCGGGGACATGCGCATCGGGAAAAACACTTCTCAGCCCGCAAGTGTGGAATCGGGTCGCCCTTTGACCCGATTCTGCATGCAGCGGGCTGCAATTTCTCTCAAAAATGCTGGCATTTTTGAGAAGCGTGTCGAACTAGTTCGACACGCGAAATACCCCGGACCGGGAGAACCCGGTCCGGGGTATTTGGTGCAAAGAGATCAGCGGACTCGCTTGCGGGCCGCCGCAACAACAGCCAGGCAAGCAGCACAGACCAAGAGGGTCAGAACGGGCACCATCACCCAGTTCCCATCTCCGGTCTGAGGCACACTCTCCGGCTTCTGGGTGGCATCCGGCTTGTCCGTGGTTTCGGGCTTGTCGGTGGCGTTGGGGGTCTCACCGCTCTCGGTGGTCAGGCCACGGATGGCGGTGTCCAGCTGGGCCACAGCGGCGTCCACCGTCTTCTGGTCGTCCTCGGTGAGGCTGTCATCCGCCATCACCGCCTGCGCCGTGGCCAGAGCGGTGCGGAAGGTGGCCACGCTCTCGGCGGTGTAGCCGGACAGGTCCAAGCTCTCAGCCTTGCCGATGAGGTCTTCCAGGATGGACTTGTTAGCCTTGAAACGCTGGGCCAGGATGGCATTGAGCAACACCTGAGCGGCGGGCTGCACGTCCTCCTCCATGGCGTCGCCGTCGGCCATCACGTCCTTGGCAGCCGCCAGGGCGTCCACCAACTCCTGCCAGTGGTCGGCCACATATTTGTCAGCGTTGGCAGTCATGTCCTCCGCCTTGGCGATCAGCTGCTCCAGCATGGCCTTGTCGCCCTGGGTGAGGCCCAGGCCCCAGATACCCTCCAGCAGGGCGTCCCAAGCGGCGTTGACATCCTCCTGAGAGGCGTTTTCATCCGCCAGAACCACCTTGGCATTGGCCAGTGCCTGTTCAAAAGCAGCCTTGGCAGTGTCGGTGACACCCTCGGTGGAGAGCGTCATGGCGTAGTCATAGGTCTTTTGCAGCAGGGTCTTGTCCACCTGGCTGGGCTCGGGGGTGGGCTCCGGCGTAGGCTCGGGAGTGGGAGTAGGTGCAGGCTCCACAGGCAGATTCTCCATGGCCTCGGTGAGGGCTGCGGCGCTGTTCTCCACCTCGCTGCGAGTAGCCAAGGGGCTGCCTTGGAGGGCACGGGCCAGCACCACGGCCTCAAACAGCGCCTGCTCCTCCTGGGTGCCCTGGGATGTAAAGGTCAGACCCTTTTCGGCCACGATCTCCTCGGCCTTATCCAGCAGCGCCTGGAGCTCTGCCTTGTCCACCTGCTCGTAGACCAGCATCTCCTGGAGCTTGTACACGCCGCTGGACTGGTTGCCCTGCATCTTCACAAAGCGGGCCTCCACCGCCTGGTCCAGCTTCACGGTCTGGCGGGCGGCGGTGTTGCCGGAGACCACCTTGGCCTCGGTCCAGGTCTCCCCGTCCAGAGAGGTCATGATCTTGATGTCACGGCCCACGCCGTCGGCTCTCCACTGGAGGTCCACCTGGGAGATGGTGCGCACCTGGCCCAGGTCCACGGTGAGGGAGCTGTCCCCGTGGTCGCCCTGCCAGTAGGAGTAGATCTCCGAAGAGGCATCGTCGTCGCTGGTGAAGGTCTCGCCGTCCACCGCCTTCATGGCGATGCGGGTGCGCTGTACCCCGTTGTCCTGGCCGGAGGCGTCGCTGCTCTGGTAGGAGTCGCCACCAGCGTAGGCGTTCTGGGCCACGTTCACCAGGCCGTCATCGGTCCCTGCCACCTCCTGGGCAGACAGGGCCTTGTTGTACACCTTCAGGTTGGCCATCTGGCCGTGGAAGTCCTGGCCAATCTTCTCCAGGGGCAGCAGCACCGAGGAGTAGAGGGTGGACACCGCATTGGGGGTCACACCGTCCTGGTCCTGCTTCTGGGACAGGAAGGTCACCAGCTGGCCGTTGACATAGAGCCGGGTGGCCTGGAAGGTGCCCACGATGGTGATGTTCACGGCGGTGCCGTCGGTGGGCACCTGGTAGCCGAAGTCACGGGTGAAGTAGTTCACATCGGCACTCAGGTTGCCGTTGTGTCCTGCCACCTGGATGCGGCCGTCATAGCCGGAGAACAGGGAGGATTCGGCGGTGTTTGCCTCACCGTCCTGGGCGGAGAGCTTCAAATCAAAGGAGACGGTGTAGGGGTAGGACAGGGTCTTCAACGGGGTCTCCAGGAGGGTGGAGCCGTCGAAGGTGAGCCAGCCGTCCTCCACAGCGCCGCCGGTGAGGGTGGCATCATAGCCGTTGCCGCTGGCGTCATACACCTTATCTCCGTCCTTGGAGACATTCTGGAAGTTGTAGTCCAGCACCAGGGAGCTGGCGCTGTCCACCTCCATGGCGATCTGGGTGCCGGGGCCCTCGGCCAGACGGGCGGCACGCAGCTCGTACTCAGGGAAGGTATCCTCCTGGTCGGTGCCGCCCCAGGTCTTTTCGCTGAGGATGGACACGGTGCGCAGCACCCGCTGGTGGATGTCCTGCTCGGTCATGCCCTCCTGGCTCTGGTCGCCCCAGACCACGCCCTTGGCGCCCACCAGGTTGGGCTCACCCACCAGGGGATTGTTGCCGCCGAACATGGTGGGGTTCCAGTCGTAGAACAGGTACTCGGCGTTGGGCACGTCTCGGTTGGTGCGGCCGGGGTTGGCGTACAGGAAGGCGTCCCGGCAGTTGATGACCTGATACCCTTCGGCCACACGCTGGGCGGCCTGGTCATAGGCGGTGCTCCAGATGTCCAGCTGGTAGTCCTCCGCCAGCTCCTGGGCGGTCTTGCCCAGGGCGGTCTGAGCGGTGGCAAAGCTGCCGGTGCTGGCGCCCCACATGCGGATTTTGGTGTCCTCACCCAGGTTGTTCTGGATGGTCTGGCGCATGGTGTCGGCAAACTTGGCAAAGGCATCGTTGGTGGCCTGGTTGTGCACCCAGTACTCATCGGCGCCGATGTGCACCACGTCCGCGTTCACCACCGGGTCCTCCCCACGGGTGTACTCGTCCCACAGGGTGGAGGCAAAGCGCAGGGCCCGTTGGCTGTTGGGGCCGGTCAAGTCCAGCAGCTCCAGCTGCTGGCCCAGGCTGGTGGTGCTGGGGGCCAGCATGGTGCCCCCGGCCAGCCACTCAATGTTGTCCGGGTTCTCAGCGGCGTACTTGTTGTACAGCAGGGAGTGACCGGGCATGTCCAGCTCGGTGAGCACATACATGCCCATGTCCTCGCACATCTGGGTCAGCGCCCGCCACTGGTCCTTGGTGTAGGTGGGGTTGCCCTGATAGTCCTCGTTGTTGTTGTAGTAGTCGGAGTTGATGAGATCGGCAGGAATGCCTGCATGCTTGGTCTCCGAGGTAAGGCTGGGGAACTCCTCGCTCTCCAGGCGGTGGAAGCCGGAGTGGGTCTCAAAGGAGGAGGAGCTGATGTTGGCGTTGTCGTTGTCATTGACATGCAGGTGGAACTCGTTCATCTTGTACCACAGCATGATCTTGGCGTAGTCCTGGAGCAGCTCATAGCGGTAGGGGGTACGGGCCACGTCCAGCATGATGCCCCGCACCTCATAGGCGGGATAGTCCCGCATGATGCCCTGGGGAATGGACACATGGTCCTGGGCCTGCCACAGAATCTGCTCGGCGGTAATGGTGCCATACAGGCAACCAGTATAGGTGGGGGCATAGATGTGCAGCCCCTGCTCATTGGTCACCATCAGGTAGCCCTCCTCCCCCAGGTCATAGGCGGCGGGGTCGGTGAGGGACTCCAAATAGATGTCGTGGGGCCCGGTGGGGGCGGTGCCCGTCTCCACCGTCAGGGTGAGGCCGGAGATCTCCTCCACATCGGTCACCAGGTTCTGGGCCACCTTGTCCAGGCCCACATTGGCCTTGTCGTTGAGGATGACCTTGGAGTCGGCGGTGAGGGTAAAGCTGCCCTCATAGCCGTACCACTCCTGGACGGTGGGAATGACCTCTGGCTTGGGGTTGGGGTCGGTCACCGTGGGGAACCACTCAGCGGGATAGTTGGAGGAGTGGTCGGGCACGGTGACGGTGACATTCTTCTGGGCATAGCTGGTCTCGTCTCCCCGGTCGGTAAGGCGCAGCAGCAGCGTCACGTCCCGAGCGCCAATGTTCCACGAGCTGATGGTGCCGTCATTGGCCACCACGTTCTCCAGTTCGCTGCCCCGCACCACCAGGTCCGCCCCGGAGATGGTGGGCAAAGTGATCTGGGTATCTCCCAGGCTGGGATTGGACACAGTGACTTTATTCAGTTCTCCATCCACGTCCACAGGGGGGTGAACGTCGGGATTGGTGCCCATGAGCGCAACCTCGGCAATGTTCACATTGTTGCCGCCGGGGGCCTGGGCGTTGGTCTTGTGGATGTACAGCCGCACATACCGACCCAGCTGGGTCTGACCCAGAGCGGGCTGGGACGTGGTGGTGATGGTGTCGGTATAGCTGGCAGGGTCTGCGATGTTCTGCCCCTCTCCGTTGACCAGAGTGGAATTAGCCGAAGCTCGGCTGACATAGGCCACCCGCTGCCAGGAATCGGCATCCTCCGGGGTGTCGGTGGTCTGGAGCTCATATTCCATGGCCCACACCTTGTTGCTGGCATAGGTGATCTTCACGGTCTGAAGCTTCGAGCCGGTGGCTCCCAGGTCCATCTGGAGCCACTGAGGGGTCTGGAGCTCCTGGTCCTTGGAGTTGTCGGTGACCTTGAAGTCCTTCAGGTCCGGGGAGTTCCACTGGGTGGTCTTGGAGCCGTCCACCGCATTGGATGCGGAGGTCCCCTCCACGGCCCCGCTGGCCGTCACCGGGCGGTTGAGGGCCAGATTCCAGGGCTCCTCGGTGGGTTCTTCCGCCTCTTTGGCATACACCTGAATCTCCCGCAGGCACACGTTGTTGCCGGGAGCGGCGGTGTTCACCTTTTCCACATAGAAGCGCACATACCGCTCCACTGAGGCCCCCTCTGCCAGGGCGGGGGTGGTGTCCGAGGTGATGGTGTCGGTGTTGGCCGCGGAGGCGGGGGTGGTGTTCCCCGTCTCGTCGGCGATGTTCTGGCCGCTGCCGTTTTTCACCGCTCCGTCAAAGGGGGAGCGCTCCACCCGCACCAGGGTGGTCCAGGCGTCCTCTGTCCCGTTGTCCGAAGAGGTCTGAATCTCGTACACCATGGGCCACACCTTCATGTTGTACCACAGCTGAACCCCCGCCACCTCCACGGGCTGGGTCACGCTCTCCCCCAGGTCTACGGTGAGCCACTGGGGGGTCTGGGCATCGGTGGGGGTCGCACCGCTGGTCTTCATCTCGTCCGAGGCCCACTGATAGGTCTCCTGGGTGATGCCGTCCACGGCATAGTGGGCGGTGGACGCCCCCGAGGACACAAACACCGGACTGTCCGGGGTAATCATGGCGGTACCCTCTACGGCACGGGCCGCCGCCTTGGTATCTCCACCTGTGTCTGCCGCAATGGCCTGCAGGGGCAGACTGCTGGCCAGGAAGAGGGCGGACAGCGCCAGGCTGAGCACCTGTTTTTTCTTCATTACCTTCATTTCCTTTCCTCCCTTGTCAAATTTCGCTTCCACTTGTCTGTTTTAGTTTAGCACATTTTACAATAAACGCAAGGTTTTCTTTTCGTTCTCTGTCATTTTGCGGTGGATGTTTCATCCACATACATACAACTTCGGATTTCATTGACACAGGCCCCCAGGTCGGGTATCATTACAGGAAAGGACATGGGACGGTGTGTCGCCCTTGTCCCTGATACTTTTTGGGGTGAATCAACATGAAACAAAAGAAAACACACAACCAGCCGCAGGCGAAGTCTTCGGGCTTTCTCTTCAACTTCATCCTGTTTCTGGGCTTCGTATTTGCGGTCAGCGCCGTTGGCATCTTCATCTCCGGCTATTCCAACTTCCAGACCCAGTGGGACCAGACCGAGTGGACGGTTGCCACTGCCCAGGTGGTGGAGGTCACCGACTCCCAGGTGAATGGTACCACGGTGTATGAGGTGGAGTACCAATACGAGGCAGGAGACACCACCTACACCGGCACCGCTCAGCGCTCCAGCGACGATCTCAAGGCTGGGGATTCCCTGACCATCAAATACAATCCCGACAGCCCCGATGCCTCCACGGCCAATCTGGCCGTGGACATGGCCTTTATCATTCAGGCCAGCATATCCGCCGTGCTGGCGGTGATCTTCCTCTATGGTCCCTCCCTCTACAAAAAGAAAAAGGAGGGCGGCCCCGTTCGCCGTCTTCCCCTGCGCTAAATGAACATCCCGCTCTGGATAACCAGAGCGGGATGTTCACTTCTTACGATATTTCTTCATGCGCTTGCGCAGGCAGGCCATGGCATCGGACAGGCCACCCAGGTGGTCAATGAGCCCCAGCTCCACTGCCTGCTGGCCGTAGACGATGCTGCCCATGTCGGCGGCCATCTCCTGGGTGTTGAGCATCAGCTTCTCCAGTCGCTCCCGGGTGATGGAGCTGTTGTGGGTGACAAAGTCCAAAATCCGCTCCTGCACCCGCTGGAAGTAGTGGAAGGTCTGGCTGACTCCGATGACCATCCCATTGAGCCGCACGGGGTGGATGGTCATAGCCCCGGAGGGCACGATGAAGGACTCCTTGGCGGACACCGCCAAAGGCACCCCGATGGAGTGGCCGCCCCCCAGCACCAGAGACACCGTGGGCTTAGACATCCCGGCGATCATCTCCGCAATGGCCAGCCCCGCCTCGATGTCGCCCCCCATGGTGTTGAGCAGGATCAGCAGTCCGTCCACCTCGTCGCTCTCCTCCACCGCTGTGAGCAGGGGCAGCACGTGCTCATACTTGGTGGTCTTGGCCCCCTCCGGGGCCTCTTGATGGCCCTCGATCTGGCCGATGATGGTGAGGGTCTGAATGGTCCCGCACCCGGTCTTCACCGTGGAAGCCCCCAGCTCGGTGAGCTGTTGCTGCTGTTCCTCCACAGGCTGTGTTCCCCCGCTGTTATCCTCTTTTTTCATGCAAAAGCACCCCCTTCCCGGATAGTATTTCCAGGAAGGGGGTGCTTTATCCTATGTACGGCCAAAAAGCCTCGCAGAGTTCGCACCCGCAGGTGCGAAATATCAGAATCCGTTTTCCCTTTGAACGGAACTCTTAGCCCTCGTACAGAGCCCGGCAGGCTGCGTAGGTCATGTAGCAGTCCAGCTTGGACACGGTCTCAAAGGGAGAGTGCATGGACAGCACGGGCACGCCGGCGTCCAGGGTGTCGATGTTGCGGTTGGCCATATAGCAGGCCACGGTGCCGCCGCCGCCCTGGTCGGTCTTGCCCAGCTCGGCCATCTGCCACAGAACCCCACGGTCGTCCAGCAGGCGGCGGATATAGCCCACAGCCTCGGCACCAGCATCGGAGCAGCCGCCCTTGCCGCGGGCACCGGTGTACTTGCTCAGACCCACGCCGTAGTTGACGAAGGCGGAGTTGTTGCGCTCATAGACCTCAGCAAAGTTGGGATCGAAGGCGGCGGTGACGTCGGAGGACAGGCAGAAGGACTTCTCATAGCAGGCCCGCAGAGGCACGTTCTGGCTGTCGCACAGGTCCTCCATGAAGGTATCAAAGAAGGCGGACTGCATGCCGGACACGCCCTCGGAGCCGATCTCCTCCTTGTCAGCCAGCACGCACACGGCGGTACGGCAGGGAGTTCCCTCCAGGTCCAGCATGGCCTTCAGGCCAGCATAGGCGCACACCCGGTCGTCGTGGCCGTAAGCGCCCAGCAGGGTGCGGTCAAAGCCGATGTCGGTGGCGTTGAAGGCGGGGACCGCCTCGATCTCGGCGGAGATGAAGTCGGCCTCGGTGATGCCGTACTTCTCGTTGAGAATCTGCATGACCGCCAGCTTCACCCGGCCGTCGCCCTCGTCGTCCTTCAGGGGGCGGCTGCCCACCACCAGGTTCAGGCTCTCAGCAGGAATGGCCTCGCCCAGGGGCTTCTTGGACTGGTCCGCGCCCAGGTGGGGCAGCAGGTCGTTGATGGTGAACTGGGGATCGCCGGGATTGCCGCCCACGGCCACATTCACCACAGAGCCGTCCTTGAGCACCACCACGCCCCGCAGCTCCAGGGGGATGGTCACCCACTGGTACTTGCGGATGCCGCCATAGTAGTGGGTCTTGAGGAAGGCGATCTCGCTGTCCTCATAGAGGGGGGTGGGCTTCAGGTCCAGACGAGGGGCGTCGATGTGGGCAGCCACGATGGACACGCCCTGGTCCAGGGGGGCAGAGCCGATGACAGCCAGGTTGATGCCGCGGCCCCGGTTGACCCGGTAGACCTTCATGCCGGGGACCAGCTCCATACCCCGCTCCAGGGGCACAAAACCGGCAGCCTCAATGAGCTCCACGGTGTAGTCCACACAGGTGCGCTCGGTCTTGCCCTTATCCAGGTAGACCTTGTAGCCCTCGCAGTAATCAAAAATGGCGTGCTCGGTGGCCTCGTCCACCTTGTCCCAGCCGTTCTTCTTCTGGTTGAGCAGCTGCTCCCGGAGCAGCTTTCCCTTGTTGTTCTCTTCCATGGGTATAACCTCCTATATGTTTATCTGTGCAATATATGGGCAAACAACGCCGTGGCCTGCTGTTCCAGCTGCCCCGGGTCGTCTCCGTCGTTGTGTAAGGTGTACTGACAGTGGGTCTCGAAAAACTCCGCTGGCTTCTGAGCCTCCACCCGCTTGCGGGCATAGACCTCATCGATGCCGTCCCGGGCCATGATGCGCCCGATGCGGGTCTCCGCCTTGGCCACCACCGCCACGGTGATGTGGCAAATGTCCGCCACTCCGCTCTCAATGAGGGCTATGGCATCCACCACCGCCACCTGCTTTCCCTCCGCCTGGGCCTGGTCCAAACGGCGCTGGATTTCCAGCTGGATATAGCGGTGGGTGATGGCGTTCAAATCCTCCAGGGCCTGGGCGTCCCCAAACACCCTGGCCCCCAACTGCTTTCGAAGCAGCACACCCTGGTCATCGTAGATGTCCGGGCCAAACCGCTCTTGCAGCGCCTGGCGCATGGGCTGACTGGACACGGTGAGGTCATGGTAGATGGCGTCGGCGTCCAACACCGCCGCCCCCATGCCCTCCAGCACGTGGAGCACGGTGGTCTTGCCCGCCCCTGTGGGGCCGGTGAGGCCAATGATGGTGAAGCTCATCCCTCCACCTCACATCCCAGGGCCTGCTCAATGGCCTCGCGGCTCAGGCCGCCCTGGCGGAGGATGCGGAAGGGTTTTACGGTCAGGTTCACAATGGTAGACTCCACCCCCACCGAGCAGGGGCCGCCGTCCAGCACCGCCCCAATGCGGCCGTCCAGCTGCTCCAGCACCTGCTGGGCGTTCTTGGGGCTGGGGTGGCCGGAGATATTGGCGGAGGGACAGGCCAGAGGATGGCCCAGAGCCCGGATGACCCCCAGGGTGTCCGGGTGGTCGGGGCAGCGCACCCCCTGGGTGGTGCCCCCGGCAGGAACGATGGAGGGCAGGGTGCCCTTGCCCCACAAAATCATGGTCAGAGGGCCCGGCCAGAAGGCCTTGGCCAGGGTGTAAGCCTCAGTGGGAATGTCCCGGCACACCCCTTCCACCATGTCCATGCCGTCCACCAGCACGTTCAGGGGCTTCTCCTCCGGGCGGCCCTTGGCCTCGTAGTTGGCCCGCACCGATTCCTCGATGTAGGCGTCCGAGGCCAGTCCGTACACCGTCTCGGTGGGCACCGCCACCAGCTCCCCCACTGCCAACAGCTGGGCAGCCTTGGCTACCTCGTGGGGGGCCAGGGTCTGGGTCTCAGGACGGCCCAACACCAGGGAGAGCAGCTGTCCGGGCCGCTCCACCAAGTGGTGGGCCCCCTCCTGCTCCAGCTCGGAGCGGCTGCGGAAGCCCCACAGCACCCCACAGGTGTCCAGCGAGCCGTTTTTCCCGGTACGGATGTCCACGTTGCTGTCCCCCACAAAGAGGGTGGTGTCCGGCTTGGCTCCCATCTGCTCCATGAGGGCATAGAGCAAGGTGGGGTCGGGCTTGGTGGGCTGATCGGGCAGGGCCCCCTGGATGTGGGTGAACACCCCAGGGTAGTACCGCTCCATCACCGCCCCAGCCAAAGAGTGGGCCTTGTTGGTGAGCACGCCGATGCCCACCCCCGCCTGCTTTAAGGCGTCCAGAACCTGGGCCATCCCCCAATAGGGGGCGGTGAGGTCCTCTTTGTGGGCCCCGTAGTAGTCCATAAACTGGGCCAGAGCTTCCTCCAACTCCTCCTGGGACGTGCCTTGAGGGGCAAACCGCTCCACCAGCTTGGGGATGCCGTTGCCCACCTTGGTCTTGTAGGCCTCCACCGTGTGGGTGGGCCAGCCCCGCTGGGTGCACACCCAGTTTCCGGCGTTGGCCAGGTCGTCAATGGTGTTGAGGAGGGTTCCGTCTAAGTCAAAAATCACATGGGTATACATTTCTCTAGCCCTCTCCTTGTTTCAGCCGCTGGGCCCGGTCGGCGGTGATGAGCCCGTCAATGATCTCGTCCAGATCTCCGTCCATGACAGCGTCCAATTTGTATATGGTCAGCCCGATGCGGTGCTCGGTGAGCCGCCCCTGGGGGAAGTTGTAGGTGCGGATGCGCTCGTTGCGCATACCCGAGCCCACCTGGCTGCGCCGCTGGTCTCCGTATTCCTCCGAAATGCGCTGCTGCTCCTGGTCGTAGAGCATGGAGGCCAAAATACGCATGGCCTTCTCCCGGTTCTGGAACTGGCTGCGCTCCTGCTGGCACTCCACCACCGTGCCCGTGGGCTTGTGGATGAGGCGCACCGCCGAAGAGGTCTTGTTCACGTGCTGACCACCGGCACCAGAGGCCCGGTAGACCTGCATTTCCACATCGGCGGGATTAAGCTGCACGTCCACCTGCTCCATCTCGGGCAGCACCGCCACGGTGGCGGTGGAGGTGTGCACTCGGCCGCCGGATTCCGTCTCCGGCACCCGCTGCACCCGGTGCACCCCACTCTCAAATTTCAGCCGGGAGTAGGCCCCGTCCCCGGAAATGGTCAGAGAGATGTCCTTGACGCCCCCCAATTCGGTCTCGCTGACGCTGTTGACCTCCACCTTCCACCCCCGCTTCTCTGCGTACATGGTGTACATGCGGGTGAGGGAGTGGGCAAAGAGGGCGGACTCTTCCCCGCCCACCCCGGCCCGAATCTCCACAATGACATTTTTGTCATCGTTGGGGTCCCGGGGCAGCAGCAGCTCCCGGATGAGCTGCTCCAGACGCTCCAGTTCCTCACGGGCCTTTGCCATTTCCTCCTGGGCCAGGTCCTTAAAGTCCGGGTCTGAGAGCAGCTCCTCCGCTCCCCGAAGGTCCTCCCCTGCCTTACACCAGCTGCGGTAGGCGGTGACCAGGGGCTCCAGCTCCCGCTGCTCCTTGTTGAGCCGGGACACCAGGTCCGGGTCTTCATAGGTCTCGTTGGCAGCCAGACGGGCCTCAATTTCCCCGTACCGCTGCTCAATGCCTCTGAGTTTGTCCGTCATGTTCTCACCCCTTGGCCTCTTCCAGCTGGGCAGCCAGGTTCTCCCACTGGGTATACAGGTGGGCCAGTTCGTCCTCCAGGCGGCTGCGCTCCTCGTAGAGCTCCTGGGCCTTGAGGTAGTCGCTGGCGGCGGCCTCCAGCTCGCCCGTGAGCTCGTCCAGGCGGACTTCCGCCTTTTCCACCGCCCGCTCGGCACTCCGCACCTGCTTTTCCAGCTCCTTGGTGCCGCCGGAACGGCGGGGCCTCTCCTCCGCCTTGGGCTTTTCCGGCTGCACCTGGGCCTTGGCGGCGTTTTTCAGCTGGGTCTGCCGCTCCCGCCAGGCCCGGAACTCCCCGTAGGTGCCCCGGAAGTCCTGAATCTTGCCGTCTTCCAGCATCCACACACGGGTGGCAAACTTCTCGATAAAATAGCGGTCGTGGGAGACAAAGAGCAGGTTGCCCCCGTACTCCGCCACCGCCTCCTCCATCCACTCCCGGGAGTCGATATCCAGGTGGTTGGTGGGCTCGTCCAGCACCAGGAGGTTGATTTTGCTGTCCATGAGCATGCACAGCCGCAGCCGGGACTGCTCACCGCCGGACAGGGTGGACACGGATTTGAACACGTCGTCCCCCCGGAACCGGAAGGAGGCCAGACGGTCCCGGGCCTCCTGGGTGGTGCAGTTCTGGGCATAGAGCATGGTGTCCACCAAGTTGCGCTCCGGGTGATCAAAGTGGATGATCTGGGGCAGGTATCCCACCCGGATGGAGGGGCCCAGGTAAATGCTGCCCTGGTCCGGGTCCTCCTCCTCCATGAGGATTTTCAGGAAGGTGGACTTTCCGGTGCCGTTGTCCCCCAACAGGGCGATGCGCTCGCCCCCCGCCACTTCCAGATTCAAATCCGAGAAGAGGGTGCGGTCCCCGAAGTGCTTGGACAGCCCGGTGACCACCATGGCCTCGTCCCCGTGGAACTCCCGCTCCCCAAACCGGGTGGTCATCTTCTTCTCTCGGGTGGGCTTGGCGGTGGTGTTCATGCGCTCAATGCGCCGCTCCATGTTGATGGCCCGCTTGTACTGCTTGTCGTTGCCCTGGAAGGCCCACAGGCGCATCTGCTGGGCGGCCTGCTCCAGCTGGGCGATCTTGGCCTGCTCCTTCTCATACTGGCGCAGCCGCTCCTGGTACCGCCGCTCCTTCTCCTCCACGTAGAAGGTGTAGTTGCCGGAGTACAACTCCGCCTTGCCGTCCTGGAGCTCCACCACCCGGCGCACCACCTTGTCCAGGAACCATCGGTCGTGGGAGATGGCCAGGACGGTGCCGGGGAAGTGCTCCAGATACTCCTCCAGCCATTCGGTGGCGTTGAGGTCCAAGTGGTTGGTGGGCTCGTCCAGCAGGAGGATATCCGTATCCTCCAAGATGAGACGGGCCAGGTTGATGCGGGTCTTTTCGCCGCCGGACAGGGCGGAAAAGAGCCGTCCTCTCATATCCTGGTCAATGGCCAGGCCGTTGCACACCTTGTTGAGCTGGGTCTTGGTGTGGTAGCCTCCCCCCGCCTCAAAGGCGGCGGTGAGCTTGTCGTAGCGTTCCATGACGCTCTGGGTGGGGTGGTCCCCCATCTTCATCCCCAGCTCGGCCAGCTCCCGCTCGATGTTGTGCAGGCGTTCAAAGGCGGTGTCCAGCACGTCCTCCACGGTGTACCCCTCGGGGTAGACGGGAATCTGGGAGATGAGGCCCACCCGCTTGCCGGGGGCAATGGTAACAGTGCCCTCGTCCGCCTCCACCTCGCCGGTGATAATGCGGAAGATGGTGGTCTTGCCGGCGCCGTTGCGGCCCAGCAGGCCCACCCGCTCCCCGGTATCCACCTGGAGGGAAAACCCGTCCAGGATTTTTCTGCCCACTTCAAATTCTTTGACCAGGCCGGTCAACTGTATATCAATCATTCCGTTCTCCTCGTCCACCGGCCTCTAACCCAGTCGTTACTTCTGGGTCTGGGCCGTCAGATAGTCTACAATCTTCTCAAATGCCATGGACCGGGAGGCCTTGACCAAAATGGTCACCCCCGCCCGGATTTCCCGGCTCAGCGCCTCCTTGGCCTCCTCCAGGTCATGGAAATAGGAGACCTGCTCCTGGCTCATGCCCGCCTGGACGGCTCCCTGGGCCATGTACTTGGCCAGGTCGCCAATGGCGATGAGCCGCTCCACTCCGGCCTGGGCGAAGTAGCCGCCCACCGCCTGGTGGAACATGGCGCTATTGGCACCCAGCTCCTTCATGTCTCCCACCACGGCCACACGGCGGCGGTCCTTGGCGTCGCCCAGCACGGCGGCAGCCGCCCGCATGGACTGGGGATTGGCGTTGTAGGCGTCGTTCAAAATCACCACGTCCCCAGGGCAGTTGACCACATTCATCCGCATCTTGGTGGGGAGGAAAGCCCGGATGCCCCGGGTGATCTCGTCGGCCTCCATGCCGAACAGCTCGCCCACCGCGGTAGCCATGAGGGTGGGGTAGATCATGTGGGTGCCCAGGGCAGGGATATCCGCCTGGAACTTGCTGTGGGGGGTCTTCACCTGGCAGGAGATGTGGCTGGCTCCGTCGCTGTCAATGTCAAAAGCGGTGTAGTCCAGCCCCTCCCCGCTGCCCACCATGTAGGTGGTCTGGGGCAGCTTGCCCTTGAGGGTGGAAAGCATGGGGTCGTCCCCGTTGAGAATGGCGGTGCCATCCGCCTTGAGATGGTTGAAGATTTCGCACTTGGCGGCAAAGATGGCCTCCCGGCTGCCCAGGTTCTCAATGTGGGAGTCCCCCACATTGGTGATGAGGGCCACATCCGGCTCCACCAGCTCACTGAGGTAGTCGATCTCCCCGGCGTGGTCCATGCCCATCTCCAACACACAGATCTGGTGGGTGTGGTCCAGGCGCAGCAGGGTGAGAGGCAGGCCGATGTCATTGTTGAAGTTGCCCTCGGTTTTCAGCACCTTGTACTTGGCCCCCAGCACCGCCGCCACCATGTCCTTGGTGGTGGTCTTGCCCACCGAGCCGGTCACCGCCACAAAGGGGATGTGGAACATCTCCTTATAGTACCGGGCCAGGTCCCGCAGGGCCCGCTGGGTGGAACGCACCTTGATGTAGAACTTCCCCGGCAGGTAGCTCTCCCGCTCCCGGGCGGTGATGCATCCCACCGCCCCCTGCTCCAGGGCGCTGTTGATGAAGGAGTGGCCGTCAAACCGCTCCCCCTCCAGAGGAAGGAACAGGCAGCCCTGGGGGACACTGCGGCTGTCGGTACACACCTCGGTGACCGTCTGATTCAGGTCGGCCTCCCCGCCGATGAGGGTGCCGCCCACTGCCTGGAGTAGCTGCGCCAATGTCAAAGCTTCCATCTCTTCTTCTCCTTTACTGGTCCTCAGTGTCCCGCCTTGCGGGCCTGCAAGGATGCCTCAATGATGCGCTCGCACAAGGTGCCGTAGTCGATGCCCACCACAGCCGCCTCCTGGGGCAGCAGGCTGGTGGGAGTCATGCCAGGCAGGGTGTTGATCTCCAAGAACCAGGGGGTGCCGTCCTCGGTGACAATGAAGTCCGCCCGGGAGTACACCGCCAGGCCCACCCCGTGGAACACCTTCAAAGCGGCCTCGGCCAGCCGCTGCTCCCACTGCTGGGGAATCTGGGCGGGACAGATCTCGTCGGCCGCCCCAGGCTGGTACTTGTTCTCATAGTCATAGAATCCCTCTTTGGGGATGATCTCAATGGAGGGCAGCGCCTTTCCTTCCAGGATACCCACCTGGATTTCCCGGCCCTGCACGTACTGCTCCACCACACAGCGGCCGCCCAGCTCCAGCCCCTCTTCCAGAGCAGCCTGCAGCTCCTCCTTGGTGCGGGGGATGGACACGCCGATGGAGGAGCCGTAGTCCACGGGCTTGACCACGCAGGGCACTTCCAGACGTTCCACCAGGCCGGGGATGTCCACTGCGGTGTAGTCCACCAGCTCCCAGCTGGGGGTCTGCACCCCCAGAGGGGCCACGATGCGCTTGGTCAGGTCCTTATCCATGGCGATGGCGGAGCCCAGGTAGTTGGACCCGGTATAGGGGATGCCCATAAGGTCCAGGGCGGCCTGCACCCGGCCGTCCTCGCCGCAAGCCCCGTGGAGGGCCAGGAACACCACGTCCGCCTGAGCGCACAGCTCCAACACCCCAGGTCCAAACTGGCTGGCGCCCCCGTCGGTGCGAGATGCCTTCACCTGCTCCAGGTCGGGGGCCACCCGGCCCACCCGGGTCAGCTCCTCATCCAGAGGTGCGTCAAACAGGGTCTCCACCGGGGCGTGGGTGCCCAGGAACATATCCACAAAGGCCACCTGGTGCCCCCGCTGGCGCAGGGCGGTGCACACCTTGCAGCCGCTGGACAGCGAGACATTCCGCTCCGGGCTCAGTCCGCCCGCCAATACCACAATCTTCATGACCATTCTCCTTTATCGGTGGAATCACTCCATGGAACATTCGGTCCCTACAAAGCATTCACTCTTCTCTTCATAGGTATGACTCCCAGGCCTCGTTTATCCCGGGGATACCCACATTAGCAAATTATTATATCACTTTGCCCCGGTCCAGGCAAGAGGTGGGTTTTCCTGAGAAAAAGAAAAACGGACATGACCTTGGTCATGTCCGTTTGGCAGCGGATGAAGGATTCGAACCCTCACGAACAGAGTCAGAGTCTGGTGTGCTACCATTACACTAATCCGCTATGTTTGTTCGTTTGTCTTGTGCTTTGTTTTGCGCCGCTCGCTTGAGCCTTGCTTAGTATAGCACGTATACGAAAAATGTCAACCCCCTTTTTTCGATTTTTTGAAAAAAATTTTGTGCCCCCCAAATTGGGGGGGCACAGGACACTCGTTAGGCATAGAAGGAGTGGCCGCCAATGGTAGCCACATAGGCACGGTTCCGGGAGGCGTAGCAGTCCAGGCCTGCCCGGTTGAAGAACAGAGCGTTATCCAGCACCACCGCTCCGTCCAGCACCAGCTTGGCAGCCACCACGCTCTCCCAGTTGGGGTCGCGGTGAATGGAGCCGCTGGAGGCAGGGCTAAACTGATTCTTCTGGAAAATCACGCCCTCCACCGTGTTGGGGAACTTGTAGCTGGCCACGCGGTTCATCACCACGTTGCCCACTGCGATCTTCCCCGCCATAGGTTGATTGCCGCTCTCCGAATAGATGATGTGGGAGAGCCAATAGAGATCATTGCTGTTGTAATAGGCACTGCCAGGGGTGATATAGCCCTGGCCCTCCTGGGTGTACAGGCGGATGTACCCGGTGGCATCGTCCCGAACCAGCTTCAGGTTCAGAATCTCAGCCAGGGTATCCACGGGAATCGCCAGATCCCCGTTCAGGTTCACCACACCCTGGTCCAGATAGAGATAGCGGTCGTTGGCCACCACATAACAGGCGCCGTCGTACACCGACATCTGCAGAGTCTCCTGGGTCGCCGGGTCGGTGGCGGACACGGACACACCGCCGTCCACCTGCTCCACCACAGCCTGGGGCTGGGCGGCGGCCAGGAAAGATTTCACGGTTACGTAACACTCTCCCCCGATCATCTCACGCCCCACGTTCAACAGTGCGACGGAGTCAAGATACAGGCCAATGCCCTGGGGGTGCTGGATGTTCTCTGCGGCCTGCCGGGCCACGATCGCCTCGGCAGAAACCACGGCCATCAGTTCATCTGCGCTGCCCAACTGCTCGACGACAGCGGGCTCAGAAACTTGAGGCTGAACTGCTTTACTGGGCTGGATCAATGTGCATGCCATGAGTGTCGCCAGCATTGCGCTGGTCACCTTCACATTCATTCAATCGCTCCTTGTTTCAATTTGTTGTCAAATTGTAACCGTATTGTAACCCATTTTAAACCACTTTGCAACCCTTTTGCTCCGTCATTTTGACTAAACATCTCGCCCCTTTCAGACAACATACACACAGTTCATCTAAATTTTGACCATATTTTCCCGTTTTTGTGCGTTTTGCACACAAAAATATAGAGAACGATTTTCCGGGTCAGGACCCGCTCCAGGCTGGTCTCTGAGCCACAAAACGAAACGGTGGAAGCGGCCACAAAAAGCTGCATCCACCTGGGGCATCGTTCCGTTCCATCCCAGTGACCTTTGAGGTAGTCCGTGTCGGAAAAAAGGAAAACCCCGAACGTAAAACGTTCGGGGTTTTGGCGGAGTGGGAGGGATTCGAACCCTCGGACGGTTTTTGGCCGTCACACGATTTCCAATCGTGCTCGTTATGACCTCTTCGATACCACTCCGTGTGGCCTCTGTCGGGTCAACGAAGGTCATTATACCAGATTCTCCGCCAATGTCAACACCTTTTTTCAAATTCTTTTTATTTTTTCTTCAGCCACTGGTTTAGGGTGCGCAGCACCACTGGAGACAGCAGCAACAGGGTGGCCAGATTGGGGATGGCCAACAGGCCGTTACACAGGTCCACCAGCTCCCACACCGCCGCCAAGTCTCCCACAGCCCCCGCCACCACGCACAGGGGAAACACCACATGGTACACCCCCAACACCAGGGGCGACTTGGTGAGGGTCTCCACTCCCCGACGCCCGTAGTAGCCCGCCCCCACCAGGGAGGTAAAGGCAAAGAGGGTCAGGCTCACCGTCACCATCCACTCCCCTGCCTTTCCCCACAGGGAGGCAAAGGCGGAGGCGGCCAGGTTGCTGCCCAGCATTTCCCGGGGAATCTCCCCGGCCGCAATCATGTCCTGGGCCGCCACGGGGTCGTAGACCCCAGAGGTGAGAATGACAAGTGCCGTGACCGTGCAGATGACCAGGGTGGCAAAGAACACCTCAAAGATGCCCCACATGCCCTGTTTTCCCGGGTGCTCCACCTGGGCGCAGGCGTGGGCCATGGCGGACATGCCCACCCCCGCCTCGTTGCTAAACACCCCCCGGGCCACACCGTAACGCAGGGCAAGGCCTATGGAGTAGCCCCCCACCACTGCCTTGGGGGCAAAGGCATAGGTGACAATCTGCTCCATCACCAGGGGGAGCTTCTGGGCGTTGACGGCAATCACCCCTACCCCGCCGCCGATGAAGATCACCGCCATCACCGGCACCAGCAGCTGGCTGAGCCGGGACACCCGGCGGATGCCCCCCATGAGCACCACCGACACCACCACTGCCAGCACCACTCCTACCACTTTCGGGGAAAGCCCCACGGACCGCTCCAGCGCGGTGGCGATGGAATTGGCCTGGGCCAGGTTGCCCCCCACCAGAGTCTCCGCCACGCACAGCAGAGCGTACACACAGCCCAGCCACCGCAGTTTCAGTCCCAGTTGGATGTAGGTCATGGGCCCGCCCCGCCACTGGCCCTTCTCATCCTTTTCCCGGTATTGAATGGCCAGGATTTTCTCTGCACATCCGGTCATCATCCCCAGCAGGGCGGACATCCACATCCAGAACACTGTCCCCGGACCGCCGAAGAAGATGGCCGCCGCCACCCCTGCCACCGAGCCGGTGCCGATGGTGGCCGCCAAGGCCGTGGACAGAGCTTGCAGCTGGGTGACGCCCCCCTGCTCCTCCTTTTGCCGTTGAAACAGTGCCCCCACCGTGTGCTTCCACCACACCGGCAGGCCGAAGATCTGGAAGAACCCTGTGCGCAGAGAGTAGTACAGCCCCACCGCCAGAAAGCCCACCAACAGCGGGCCGCCCCAGAGCACGCCGCTGATTTGGGATAAAAAAGCCATGTCCACACACCTCCTATCCAAGAAGGTATGCGGACATGGTATCCATTATGAAATGAGAGGTTACGCCACGCCCCGTCTGTGGGACAGGTCGGCGTACCGCTCCACCGGGCGCTGCATGAGTCGGATGATGATAAACTGTACCGGAGCCATCACCGCAGCCTGCACCACACGGGCGCCCGCCACGGCCCAGTAGGGGTTATCCGTGAGCATGTGTCCCCACAGGGCCGCCAGGAAAATTCCAATGACCACGTGGTTGAACACCAGGGCCAGGGCCAGCTGCCACCACTTTCTCCGTCCCTCTTTCAGGGCCATGCCCAGAGCCACACCGTGGAGGGCATTATTTAAGGTGTAGCCGGGAAAATAGGGCCCGATGGGAAAGAGGATGGCGCCCAGCAGGTCCGCTAAGGCTCCCATGACGCCGCCCCAGACCGGGCCAAACAGGGCGCCGCAAACCGCCAGAGGCACAAAGGCAAAGCTAAACTTGGTGATAGGGGTGGCGATGGAGAAGAAGCGGGACAGCACCACCTCCATGGCCAGCAAAACGGCCACTTGGGCCAAGATCAGAACCGAAAACTTTTTATTCATGACAAATCTCCCTTTTTCGACAATACACAGGTGCGAATCTCTCCCACAGAGTACAGAGAGCCCAGGGCGCACACCAGCCCGTCCGCGACCGCCAGTTCCATGGCTCGCTCCACCCCCTGGGAGATGGAGGCGGCGGCATAGGCGGTGGTTCCATAGGCAGACAGCTCTCGGGCCAGCGTCTCTGCGTCCAGAGCCCGGGGGCTGGGGGGCGTGATGGTGACAAAGGCCTGAGCCAACGGGGCCACCAGCTCACACAGCCCCGCCCGGTCCTTGTCCTCCAGCACCCCCATGAGGAGCACCGGGGCTTTTCCCGGGAAATAGCGCTTGAGGTTGTCCGCCACCGTGGCGGCGCACTGGGGGTTGTGTCCCCCGTCCACCACAAACCAGGGGTTACGGGACAGAACTTCAAATCGACCGGGCCAGCGCACCCGCTCCAGCCCCTGGGCCAGAGCCTGGGGCGAGACGGGATACTTGGCGGAAATGGCCTCCAGAGTTGCGAGCACCACAGCGCCGTTGTGGCGCTGGTTGTCCCCCAGCAGAGGGACAAAGAGGGACTGCCCCTTCCAGCTCCACCACTGCCCCTCCGGGCTCTCCCGGTCCAGGACCACGTCCTGGGCGCGGGCAATGGTGAGGGAGGCCCCGTGGGCCTGACAGACCTCACGCACCACCTGGGTGACGCTCTCCTTCTGCTCATAGAGGATGACGGGGCAACCATCTTTGATAACCGCCGCCTTCTCGGCGGCAATGGCCTCCACGGTATTGCCCAGCTGGGCGGTGTGGTCCAGGCCGATGTTGGTGATGACCACCGCCTGGGGGGCGGGGATGGCGTTGGTGGAGTCCAGGCGGCCACCCATGCCGGCCTCCAGCACCACGATGTCACAGTCCCGACGGCGGAAGAACTCCAGGGCCACACAGGTGACCAGCTCAAACTCGGTGGGGTGCTCCTCCATCTGGTCGGCCAGCCCTCCCACCCAGGACGTGATGGCGGCCAGCTCGTCTCCGGTGATCTCCGCCCCGTTCACCGTCATCCGCTCTTCAAAGTGGTGGATGTAGGGGGAGGTGTACAGGCCCGTGGTGTAGCCAGCGGCGGTGAGCACCGAGGCCAGCATGGCCGCCGTGGAGCCCTTGCCGTTGGTGCCCACAATGTGAATGAACTGGAGCTTCTGCTCCGGGTTACCCATGGCAGCCAGCAGCTGCCGGGTGCGAGAAAGGCCGGGGCGGCTGCCCAGCCAGGAAAAGGAGTGGATATACTCCACTGCCTGTGCCCCTGTGGTCAGGGGCGGGTGTTTGTCCATAAAAATACCTCCTTTGCATCGGCAGCCCGGAAACGGGAACGCCGCACAAAGGAGGGACAATGGCTCCGCTATGCGGCAGCGGGATGCGGTGGGCACACTGCAAGCCTGGGGGGATTTCCCCTCGTGCTATTCGTCCGGCGGACAACTCCCCGTCCCGCCGGCACTGTCTCCCCCATCAAGGGAAGCATAACACGTGCGCACCTACTCTGCCTGTTTGACTGTCAGTGTACTCCTCTGCCCCGAAAATTGCAAGACAAATTTTCACCCCCGGCCATAAGGCCGAGGGTGAACGGAGTTTTATTCCACGGTAACCGACTTGGCCAGATTTCTGGGTTTGTCGATATCACAGCCCCGGTGCAGGGCCACATAGTAGGCAAACAGCTGGAGGGGCACCACGCCCAGGGAGGGCAGCAGCATGGGGTGGGTGTCGGGGATGAGCATCATGCCGTTGGCCACTTCCTCCATCCGCTGGGCATGGCTGGCGGTGGTGAGGGCCAGCACGTCCGCTCCACGGCTCTTCACCTCCACCACATTGCTCAACGCTTTGTCAAAGAGGGCCCCGTAGGTGCCCACCGCCACCACCAGGGTGCCGTCCTCAATCAGGGAGATGGTGCCGTGCTTCAGCTCTCCGGCGGCGTAGGCCTCGGAGTGGATGTAGGAGATCTCCTTGAGCTTCAGCGACCCCTCCAGGCCCAGGGCATAGTCCACGTTGCGCCCCATGAAGAAGATGGACTCGTGGTTGAAGTACCGGGAGGCCAGATACTGGATCTGGCTTTTCTGGGCCAGCACCTCCTCCATCTGGGCGGAGAGCAGGAGCATCTGGCCCAAAATGTCCCGGTACTCCTCCGTCTCAATGGTGCCCAGTCGCCGGGCAAAGTACAGCCCCAACAGGTTGAGCACCGCCAGCTGGGTACTATACGCCTTGGTGGTGGCCACGGCGATCTCCGGCCCGGCCCAGGTGTACAGCACCACATCAGACTCCCGGGCGATGGAGGAGCCCACCACATTGACGATGGCCAGCACCTTGGCCCCCAGACGTTTGGCCTCCCGCAGAGCGGCCATGGTGTCCAGGGTCTCGCCGGACTGGCTGATGACCACCACCAGGGTGTGCTCATCCACAATGGGCTCCATGTATCGGAACTCGGAGGCCAGGGCCACCTCCACGGGCTTGCGCAGCAGCCGCTCCAGGTGGTACTTGCCCACCATGCCCACATGGTAGGAGGAGCCGCAGGCCACAATGTACAGCTTTTGGAGGTCTCGGATCTCCTCATCGGTGAGGGCGAAGTCCTCCAGGTACACCTCCCCGTCCTGAATGCGGGGGAAGATGGTGCGGCGCAGCGCCTCGGGCTGCTCCATGATCTCCTTGGCCATGAAGTGCTCGTAGCCGCCCTTTTCGGCGGCGTCCACCTCCCAGTCCACCCGGGCGACCTCCTTGGTGATGGGCTGGAGCAGGCTGTTATAGCACTGGATGCCCTGGGCGGTGAGCACCGCCACCTCCCCGTCCTCCATATAGATGACGTCCCGGGTGTGGCGGAGAATGGCGGTGACGTCAGAGGCCAGGAAGTTGGACTCCTCCCCCAGCCCCAAAATCAGGGGGCTGTCCTTGCGCACGGCGATGAGCTGGTCGGGCTGGTCGCAGCACAGGATGCCCAGGGCATAGGCGCCCTCAATGCGGTGGAGCACCCGGCCCACCGCCGCCAGCAGATCCCCCTCATAGAAGTATTCCACCAGCTGGGCCACCACCTCGCTGTCCGTCTCGGAGACAAAGGGCACCCCCTTGGCCTGGAGGAAGCTTTTGAGCTGGGCATAGTTTTCGATGATGCCGTTGTGCACCACCGCAATCTTGCCGCTGTGGCTGACATGGGGGTGGGAGTTGGTGTCCGAGGGCGCCCCGTGGGTGGCCCAACGGGTGTGACCGATGCCGATGGTGCCCGGAATGGCACGTCCGCCCTGGATCATGTCCGAGAGTACCTGCAAACGTCCCTTGGACTTGGCCACCCGCACCTGTCCGTCATGGTATACCGCCACTCCGGCGGAGTCATACCCTCGGTATTCCAGGCGGGACAGGCCGTCCAACAAAATGGGCGCCGCCTGCTCCCTCCCCACATATCCTACAATTCCACACATATCGCTTCCTCCTTATATAAATTCCTGAAAAGCAGACACAACGCCCGGAAAGGCGTTGTGTCCAGGTGTCCTCATCGGTCCGAAGAGAGCTGACCATCAATGTGGGCATCAATCTGGCGGGTGAACTCCAGCGCCGCATTGTGGCCCATCTTCTTATTACGGTTGTTCATGGCCGCCACCTCCAGGATGACCGCCAGATTCCGTCCCGGCTTGACGGGAATGGTGAGGGTTGGCAGCTGCACACCCATCATCTCGGTGAAGAACTCGTCGGCACCCAGGCGGTCATACATGGCCCCGTCCTGCCAGTTCTCCAGCTTCACCAGCATGTCGATGTTG
Organism: Pseudoflavonifractor sp. SW1122; assembly: GCF_012027765.1. Classification (NCBI taxonomy): domain Bacteria; kingdom Bacillati; phylum Bacillota; class Clostridia; order Eubacteriales; family Oscillospiraceae; genus Pseudoflavonifractor; species Pseudoflavonifractor sp. SW1122. Next base: position 25,328 of record NZ_SJOS01000010.1, read on the forward strand.
GTCTCGAACTTGACGGCGGACATACCGAACAGGCGACGCACATCCACCACGCCGATGCCTCGCAGCTCCATATAGTGGCGGATGAGCTCGGGGGCGGTGCCCACCAGGCGGTTGTTGAAGCCCCGGCGAATCTCCACCGCATCGTCGGCAATGAGGCGGTGGCCCCGCTTGATAAGCTCAATGGCGGTCTCACTCTTGCCCACGCCGGACTCGCCCATGAGCAGCACGCCCTCGCCGTACACCTCCACCAGCACGCCGTGGCGGGTGATGGTGGGAGACAGCGCCACCCGCAGGTAGGCGATGAGAGTGCTCATGAAATCCGCCGTATTCTCCTTGGTGCGCAGCAGAACCTGGTCGTACTTCTTGGCCGACTCCATGCACTCCGGGTACGGCTCCAGGCCCCGGGCGATGATCACCGCCGGGGTGTGATAGGAAAACAGCTGGTCAAAGCGCTCCATGCGCTCCTCTGCCGTGCGCTCCTGCAAGTAAGACCACTCCACCAGGCCCAGCAGCTGCATACGCTCCCGGTCAAAGTAGTCGAAATAACCCGTCATCTGGAGGCCGGGACGGTTCACGTCCTGGATGGAGATTTGGCGGTCCCGGTAGCCCTCCGGGCCGTACAGCACCTCAAGATGAAACTGGTCAATGATGGTGCCCAAACGAATGGTAGGCCCTTTTCCCATGATTTCACGCCCTTTCCTCGCGTTTTGTTCCTTTATTTTACCACAAAGCCCCAACGAAAAAAATACTTCTTTTTGAAAAATGCCCCTTGATTTTCTCTTAAGTTTCTGGTAAGATATCGTAGTTATCGTATGAATGTAATTCCAACCAGCGAGGAGGTTTGTAGATATGGCCAAATGTGAGTTTTGTGGTAAGGGCGTGAACTTCGGCATCCAGGTTTCTCACTCCCACCGCCGCTCCAACCGTCCCTGGAAGCCCAACGTCAAGCGCGTTAAGGCTGTGGTGGACGGCACCCCCAAGCACGTCTATGTGTGCACCCGCTGCCTCCGTTCCGGCAAGGTCACCCGTGCTGTGTAATTCCATACACTCATGACTCAAAGCCCTGTACCGCATGGTACAGGGCTTTCGTCGTTGTATGGGGAGTTTGTCAGCGGGGATATTTCTGGAGCATCTCCGCTTTGAGCTGCTCCCAGGCTTCAATGAGCTTGTCGGTGGCTCCAAAGAACTCGTTGTCCCGGCCCTGGGTGTAGGTCACGCCAGACTCCCAGTCTCCCGTATATACCACTGGGACATTCTCGATGTGGTCATAGCAAAACACCGGGGACATAAAGTCCACCCAGCTGCCCTCTCCTGCACATCCAGGAAGTTTTGAGGATACAAAACAGAGCCCGGAGAGATGGTTTCATCTCTCCGGGCTCTGTTTCATTCTCGCATCAAAAACGTTACAGCCAGATCTCTTCCAGTTCCAGCTCGGAGCGGCGCTCCCGCACCATAAGCTGACCCAGAATCACATGGGGGTCCTTGCCCTCATAGAGCACCTGATAGGCGCCCTCAGCGATGGGCATTTCCACCCCCATCTTATGGGCCAGTTGGCGGGCGGAGGCGGCGGCATAATAGCCCTCCACCACCGTGCCGTCTTTGCCTCCCACGGCCTCGGCCACAGGCGTGCCCTTGCCGATGGCGATGCCCGCCCGGCAATTACGGGAGTGCATGGAAGTACAGGTGACAATGAGGTCGCCCAGGCCGGACAGCCCGGCGAAGGTCTCCTTGTTGGCCCCCATGGCCACACCCAGGCGGGCCATTTCGGTGAGGGCCCGGGTCATGATGAGGGCCTTGGTGTTGTCTCCGTAGCCCATGCCCACACAGCAGCCGGTGCACAGGGCCACCACGTTTTTCAGGGCCGCCCCGATCTCCACCCCCAGAATATCCGGGGAGGTGTACAGGCGCATGTTGCGGTTCATGAAGATGTCCTGAGCCAGCAGAGCCGCCTCTTTGTTCTCCGAGGCCACCACCACCCCGGTGGGCAGCCCTCGGGCCACCTCTTCGGCGTGGGAGGGACCGGAGAGCACCACCACAGGACAGTTGGGGATCTCCTCCTCAATGACCTGGTGGAGCAGCAGACAGCTGTCTTTTTCAATGCCCTTGGCCACGCTCACCAGCACGGTGCCCGCCTTGAGATAGGGGGCAATCTGCTTGGAGGTGGCACGCACGGCAAAGGAGGGGGTGGCCAGGACCACCACCTGACTTTGGGTCAGGACGTTTAGGTCACAGGTCAGCGCCAGCTCCTGGGGCAGCTTCACCCCAGGGAGTACGGGATTCTCCCGGCTTTCCTGCATCTCTTGGCATTTCTCCGCTCGGCGGCACCACATGGACACCTGGTGTCCATTTTCCAGCAGCACCAGAGCCAGGGCAGTTCCCCAGCCGCCGCTGCCTACCACGGTGATGTTCATGCCTCACCCTCCTGAAGCTTCTTCTCTTCCTGGTCGTCGGACACTTCCTCAGATGCTTCCTCCTGTGTGGAAGATTCCTCCTCCTGCTCGGAGTTCTCCTCTTCCACCTGGTCGGCATGTTCTTCCTCGGCAGGCTCCTGATCGGCGGAAGTCTCAGGCTCATCCTGCTCCTCCACCGTCTCCTCTATCTCTTCCGAGGGGTCAGGCGCTTCCGGTTCCGCCTCCGCTTCCTTTTTCTTGTGCAGGGTGAACTTGGACTCGGTGCCCTTGGCAATGCGCACCATATTGCCCCGGTGTTTCCACAAAATCAGGCCGCCGATGATGACGGCCAGCACGGTGATCAGCTCGTCCTGGTACACAAACCAGGTGACAAAGGGGAAAGACAGTCCGGCCCAGCAGGAGCCCAGGGACACGTACCGGGTGGCAATGGCCAGGATGAGGAAGCCGCCCCACACCACCAGGGCCACCCGCCAGTCCATCATCAGGGCGATGGTGCCACCGGACAGAATACCCTTACCGCCCCGGAACTGGAAGGTCACGGGGAACATGTGGCCCAGCAGGCAAAAGAGGCCCGCCCAGTACTTGCTCAGAGTGATGAGCTCGGGGGAGATGGAGCCCGCAATCCACATGGCAAACAGCACCGCCACCACGGCCTTCACGGCGTCCGAGAGGATGACCACCAGGGTCAAGGGGCCGCCGAAGGTGCGGTAGAAGTTGGTCAGACCTGCGTTTCCGCTGCCGTGGTTGCGCACGTCGTCCCGGAGGATGTACCGGGACACCACCACGGCCCCGTTGAAGCAGCCCAAAAAGTAGGCCAGCACTGCAATGCCCACCGCCGCCAGGGCCAGCCAGCCCCCGGACACATGGGCAGAGTCCAACACATAGTTCAGCACGACTTACTCCTCCTTATCACCCTTTTGCCGGATGGTGATGCGCACCGGAGTGCCCACCAGTCCGAAGGTGGCACGAATTTGGTTCTCGATATAACGCTGATAGGAAAAGTGGAACAGCTTGGCATCGTTGCAGAAAATGACGAAGTGGGGAGGCTTGACGCCCACCTGGGTCATATAGTAGATCTTCAGGCGGCGGCCCTTGTCCGTGGGGGGCTGCACCCGGGTCTGGGCATCGGCCAGCACCGAGTTGAGCACACCGGTGGGGATGCGCATGGTGGCCTGGTTGACCACGTTCTGGATGACCTGGAACAGGCGGTCCACCCGCTGGCCTGTCATGGCGGAGATAAACAGGATGGGCGCGTAGGTCATATAGGACAGATCCCGACGCACTTCTTCCTCCATGCGCTTCATGGTCTTGTCGTCCTTCTCAATGGCGTCCCACTTGTTGACCACAATGATACAGGCCTTGCCCGCCTCGTGGGCCAGGCCCGCCACCTTGGTGTCCTGCTCGGTGACGCCCTCTTGGGCGTCGATCATAATGAGGCACACATCGCTGCGCTCAATGGCCATGGTGGCCCGGAGCACCGAGAACTTCTCGATGCGGTCGTCCACCTTGGACTTCTTGCGCATACCGGCGGTGTCGATGATGAGGTACTTGCCCGTCTCATTTTCAAAGTAGCTGTCCACGGCATCTCGGGTGGTACCCGCCACGTTGGAGACGATAACCCGCTCCTGGCCCAGAATCCGGTTGGTGAGGGAGGACTTGCCCACGTTGGGCTTGCCGATGATGGCCACCTTCACCACATCGTCGTCCTCCTCTTCGTCCTCCTCGGGGGGGAAGTAGGACAGGCAGGCGTCCAGCAGATCGCCGGTGCCGTGGCCGTGAACGGCGGAGATGGGATAGGGGTCACCCAGCCCTAAGTTATAGAACTCGTAGATGTCCGGGTTGGTGGGTCCGGTGGAGTCCATCTTGTTCACCGCCAGGATTACCGGCTTCTTGGAGCGCTGGAGCATACCAGCCACCTCCTGGTCGGCGGCGGTCATGCCGGTGCGGATGTCGCAGACAAAGATGATCACCGTGGCCGACTCAATGGCAATCTCCGCCTGGAGACGCATAAAGGACAGAATCTCGTTGTCGGTGCCGGGCTCAATGCCGCCGGTGTCCACCAGATCGAAGGTGCGGCCCAGCCACTCGGCCTGGGCGTAGAGGCGGTCGCGGGTGACGCCGGGAGTGTCTTCCACGATGGACAGGCGCTTTCCCGTCAGCTTATTAAACAGCATGGACTTACCCACGTTGGGGCGGCCCACAATGGCCACCAATGGTCTCGCCATGAAAATCCCTCCTTACTCGAAACGATCAGATTATTTTATATTGTTAAAAGTCAGTATATCAAACTTCACAGACTATGAAAAGCAAATTTTGACAAAACCGGGCTTTTCAGCCCTTTCACCAGAAAAGTACGTAAAAGAGGCTGTCGCAAAGCGCACTTTGCAACAGCCTCTTTTTCATCACAGGCGATCACTCGCTCACAGTAACCTCACGACCATTGTAGGTCATGCAGTTCTTGCAGACGCGGTGAGGCAGGCGGACAGCACCGCACTTGGGGCAGGTGTTGACACCGGGAGTCTCCAGCTTCCACACGGAGCTGCGACGCTTGTTTCTGCGCTGCTTGGATACTTTACTCTTAGGGACGGCCATTTTGACACCTCCTTATCGGTCAATGTCCGCAGACATAACATTACAAATCATCCGTCCTGACCCAACAGCTGGGCCAGCTTGGACAGACGGGGATCAATCTCCTTCTTGCAACGGCAAGGCTCATGGTTCAGGTCTGCACCGCAGCCCGGACACAGCCCCTTGCAGTCTGGAGAGCAGAGATTCTTCGTGTCCATATTCAGGAGGAACACGTCACCCAGCAACTCCTCCAAATCCAGCTGCATCTCCCCATCCAGCAAAATGATATCATCATTTTCCTCGTCTTCCAATTCGGTAGCCAGCATGGACTCAAAGTCCACCGTCTTCTCCTTGGAAAAGGGTTGGGCGCAGCGGTCGCAAATGAGGGACAGGGTGGTTGCCATGCTGGCCTGGAGCAGCAGCACCCCCGCCATATTCCGCACTCTGCCTTCCACAGTGACAGGTTGGGATACAGGGTGGTCTCCGTTCCACTCCAGCTGAGTTAGGTCCATCTGGAAGGAAAACGGAAGGGTGGCGCCCGGCTGACGGGCAATTTGCTTCAAATCCAGTTTCATCGGCACACCTCGCATAACGACACAAATGGTATTATACTCAAGAGTCTCCCACTTGTCAAATGGTTTCTTGATTTTTTCTCTCTTTTTTTTCACCAAAAATCATGGTACACTGGTGGCAGTATCTTGACAGTCCAGGAGTGATGGTGATTGAAGGAATTTACCATTGGAAAAAATGACGCTGGGCAGCGGTTGGACCGCTGGCTGGCCAAGACCGTGCCCCTCCTCCCCGCCCCGTTGGCCCAGAAGTACATCCGCCTCAAGCGGGTCAAGCGCAACGGCAAGGGCTCCAAGCGGGATGTGCGCCTGGAAGTGGGGGACGTATTACAATTATACATCAACGACGAGTTTTTTCAAACCCCAAATCGGGAAAATGCGTTTCTCTCCGTGTTCAAGCCCCAGCTGGACATTGTGTATGAGGACGAGCACATTCTCCTTTTAAACAAGCGCCCGGGTATGGTGGTGCATCCCGACGACCAGGAGCGGGTGAATACCCTGCTGACCCACATTCAGGCCTACCTCTACCAGAAGAAGGAGTGGTCCCCCTACTGGGAGAACTCCTTTGCCCCTGCCCTTTGTAACCGCATTGACCGCAACACCGGGGGCATCGTCATTGCCGCCAAGACCGCCGAGGCGCTGCGCATCATGAACCAGAAGATCAAGGACCGGGAGCTCACCAAACTGTACCTGTGTGTCATCCGGGGTGAGATGCGCCCTCGAAAGGGGGAGTTGAAGGGCTTTATCCTCAAGGATGAGAACAAGGCCCAGGTGAAAGTGTACGACCACCCGGTCCCCGGGGGCAAGACCGCCCTTACCTTATATAATACCCTGGCAACCGAGGGCGGGCTGTCCCTGGTGGAGTGCGATCTCATCACCGGGCGCACCCACCAGATTCGCGCCCAGTTCGCCGCCGCCGGTCATCCCCTGCTGGGGGACGGCAAGTACGGCCGCGAGCGGGACAACCGCCAGTTTGGCCGAAGCTATCAGGCCCTGTACTCCTACAAGCTGCGCTTTGAGTTTACCACTGACGGAGGATGCCTTTCCCATCTCAACGGCATGGAGTGGACGGTGCGGGACATTGACTTTGTCCCCCAGTATTTCCCCCAATTTTCCACTCAATGGTCGCCCCAGGATTGAGTTTCCACATTCCGCCATCCACCCCCACAGGCCGCCCCTTGGGCGGCCTGTTTTTTGACCGGAAATGGGGCTGTTTTTTTCAAAAACATGATTGACATTTCTCCATCGACATAATATAGTGTAACTCGCTATCCGTGAAACCCCAGGCCCAAATTGGGCTGTCCGCTGGAGGGCACTGGCCGGGACAAATATCGAGGGAGCTGACATTTTAGAAACAACCATAGAAATGAGGGAGGACACATGTCCAAGGAGCTGATCCGCCTGAAAGACTGCGTCATGGCCTACGACGATGGCGTGGTATTGGACCACATCAACCTGTATATCAATGATAAAGAGTTCCTCACGCTGCTGGGTCCCAGTGGGTGCGGCAAGACAACCACGCTTCGTATCATCGGCGGGTTTCTTACGCCTACCTCTGGGGATGTTTTATTTGACGGCGTGAGGATTAATCATGTCCCGCCCCACAAGCGGGAGGTGAATACCGTATTCCAGAAATACGCCCTGTTTCCCCACCTGAATGTGTATGAAAACGTGGCCTTTGGCCTGCGCTTGGGCAAAACCGTCACCAATGTGGTAAACGGCAAGTCCACCGCCAAGAAGGTGAAGATTCCCGAAAAAGAGATTCACCAGCGGGTGATGGAAATGCTGGAGATCGTCAACCTCAAGGGCTTTGAAAAGCGCTCCATCTCCGCCCTCTCCGGCGGTCAGCAGCAGCGGGTAGCCATCGCCCGGGCCCTGGTCAACCAGCCCAAGGTGCTGCTGTTGGACGAGCCTCTGGGCGCTCTGGACATGCGCCTGCGCAAGGACATGCAAAACGAGCTCAAGCGCATCCAGCAGGAGATGGGCATCACCTTCATCTACGTCACCCACGACCAGGAGGAAGCCCTGGCCATGAGCGACACCGTGGTGGTCATGGACGGCGGCCGCATCCAGCAGATCGGCACCCCGGAGGATATCTACAACGAGCCCAAAAACGCCTTTGTGGCCGACTTTATCGGCGAGTCCAACATCATCGACGGCATCATGCGGGCCGACGAGGTGGTGGAGATCTTCAACCGGAAGTTCCGCTGCCTGGACAAGGGCTTTGACAAGGACGAGCCGGTGGACGTGGTCATCCGCCCCGAGGACGTGGACATTGTGGCGGAGAACCAGGGCCAGCTCAAGGGCACCGTCACCTCTGTGACCTTTAAGGGCGTCCACTACGACACCATCGTGGACTTCTATGGCTTCAAATGGCTCATTCAGACCACTGAATACCATCCCGTGGGCACGGTTATCGGCATCCACCTGGACCCCGACTGCATCCACGTGATGAAAAAGAGCGAGTACTCCGGCATGTTCGGAGACTACTCCTCCTACTCCGAGGAATACGAAGAGATCGGCGATGCGGACTATGAGCCCGAGGAGGAGGAGAACGGGCATGAAGAATAAGCGTTCCCTCCTGGCCATCCCCTATGTGGGATGGATGGCCTTCTTTGTGGTGGCCCCCATCATCATGGTGGTGATCTACGCCTTCACCACCGCCGACTTCTCCTTTACCGGGGAGAACTTCACCCGTATGGGCACCTTTACGGTAATTTTCACCCGCTCCTTCAAGCTGGCCATCATCGCCACTCTGGTTTGCCTGCTCATTGGCTATCCCCTGTCCTACGCCATGGCCAAAGAGGGCAAGAGCTTCCAGCGGGTGGCCATGCTCCTCATCATGCTGCCCATGTGGGTCAACTTCCTGCTGCGCACCTACTCCATGATGTCCATCATGGAAAACAACGGTCTCATCAACCAGTTTTTTGCTGCCATCGGCCTGTTTGATCTCATCAACAACCTCTTTGGCACGGACATTCACTATTTCAAGATGATCGGCACCCAGGGCGCTGTGGTGGTGGGTATGGTGTACAACTACCTGCCCTTTATGGTGCTGCCCATCTATTCCACCCTCATCAAGATGGACAACACCCTGCTGGAGGCCGCCCAGGACCTGGGTGCCGACACCGCCACGGTGTTCCGCAAGGTCATCCTGCCCCTGTCCCTGCCCGGCATTCTCTCCGGCGTGACCATGGTGTTCGTCCCCTCCGTGTCCACCTTCGCCATCTCCCGGCTGTTGGGCGGCGGCATCCAGATGCTGCTGGGCGACCTCATCGAACAGCAGTTCTTGGGTGGCGCCTACAACCCACACCTGGGCTCGGCCATCGCCCTGGTGATGATGGTCATTGTGGTGGCCTGCATGTGGATTATGAATCGCTTCGGTGAGGGCGAAGAACAGGCGGTGATGCTATGAGTCTGAACAAGAAAAACAGCCTGGGCAACCGCATCCTCATTGGTGTGGTGTTCTTCTTCCTCTATGCCCCCATTTTGCTGCTCATTTTCTACTCCTTCAACGCCGCAGACTCCAGCGTGGTGTGGAAGGGCTTCTCCCTGCGGTGGTATGCCAAGCTGTTCCAAAATCAGCTGATTATCAAGAGTGTGTACAACACCCTGCTGGTGTCGGTGCTGGCCACCCTCATTGCCACGGTGGTGGGAACCCTCAGCGCCATTGGCCTGTACTCCATGCGCCGGAAGTTCCGGGAGCCCCTGCTCACCATCAACAACATCCCCATGATGAACGCCGACATCGTCACCGGCGTGGCCATGTGCCTGTTCTTTGTGGCTGCCCTCAGCGGCTGGAACTACCTGGCCTCCCACTATCGGCTCATCATTGACCTCTTCGGCACCCAGTACCGGGTCACCTTCCACCAGCTATCTTTGGGCTTTGGTACCCTGCTCATCGCCCATATCACCTTTAACATCCCCTATGTCATCCTCTCCGTGGCCCCCAAGCTGCGGCAGATGGACAAAAACCTGGTGGACGCCGCCCAGGACCTGGGCTGCACCTGGCCCCAGGCCTTCTTTAAGGTGATTTTGCCGGAGATCATGCCCGGTATTGTCTCCGGTGCCCTCATCGCCTTCACCATGAGTGTGGACGACTTCGTCATCTCCTACTTCACCGCCGGCTCCTCCACCTCCACCCTGGCCATGCAGATCTACTCCATGACCAAAAAGGGTGTCACCCCGGAGATCAACGCCGTGTCCACCATCCTCTTCGGGGTGGTGCTGGTGCTGCTGATCATCGTCAACGTCCGGGAAATTCGGGCAGAGAAGGCCGCCGCCAAGCGGGTCTATTGATTTTCATCGAGGAGGAATGAACCTTTGAAAAAGCTAGCCATTGCGGCTCTGGCCTGTGTGCTGGTGGGCGGCTTCTGCTTCTCCGCCTGTACCATTGAGCGCATTGACCCCGAGGCCGACAACAACACCGCCGCCACCAACACGGGCAAGCGGGTGCTCAACGTGTGCAACTGGGGCGAATATATCGACGAGGACCTCATTGCCCAGTTCCAGGAGGAGACGGGGATCACCGTCAACTACCAGACCGCTGAGAGCAACGAGTCCCTGTATTCCCTGCTGAAAAACGGCGGCGCCAACTACGACGTCATCTGCCCCTCCGACTATATGATCTCCCAGCTCATTGAGGAGGACATGCTCCAGCCCCTGAACTACGACAACATCCCCAACTACTCCTACATTGGGGACCAGTTCAAGAACCTGGCCTTTGACCCCAACAACGAGTACACCGTGCCCTACACCTGGGGCACCCTGGGCATCATCTACAACAAGACCATGGTGGACGGCGAGATCACCAGCTGGTCCTCCCTGTACGATGACGCCAATCGTGGCAACGTGCTGCTCATCAACAACTCCCGGGACGCCTTTGGCAACGCCCTCATCTACCTGGGCTACTCGGTGAACACCACCAACGAGGACGAGATTCGTCAGGCTTACGACCTCATCGCCGACGCCACCCACCGGGGTGTCTTCCAGGGCAAGGTGATGGACGAGGTGTTCAACAAGATGGAGCAGGGCAACGCCGCCATCGCCACCTACTACGCCGGCGACTACCTGTCCATGTATGAGAACAACTCCGACCTGGCCTATGTCATCCCCGAGGAGGGGGCCAACTGGTTTGTGGACGCCTGGTGCATTCTGAAAAATGCTCAGCATGTGTCTGAAGCGGAGGAGTGGATCAACTTCATGGCCTCCACCGACGCCTCTCTGGCCAACATGGACTATATCTGGTACGCCTCTCCCAACACCGAGGCGCTGGAGAAGTACCCCGAGTACTACAAGGAGACCTACGGCGAGGAGCTGGACCCGGAGCTCTACGAGATCATGGCCCCCTCTGCCGACGTGCTGAAAAAGTGCGAGAACTACGTGGTGCTCCCCCAGGAGACCCGCGATCTGTACAACGATCTTTGGATTCAGCTGGGCCTTTAAGCTTCCCATAGAAGTCCATGGACTTCTATGGGAGGAGGCTTGCATGTGGGGTGGAACTCGATTTCTGACGAAAAAGTCATTCCACCCCACATGAGAAGTGTCATTTCCCCGGCACATGTCCGTGGAAATGACGCAATTTAGATTTTTCCGTCACCTGCGGGTGACGGAACTCTGCGAGGCCCCGAGCCAAGCAAAGTGCTCTTGATTTGGGCGGCGTCCGTTGGCGCCGCTCTTTTCTCTTGTCAAGAGAGTAAATTTCGGGTACACTGTGTCCAGACAACACAAAGGAGGAATCCCCATGTCCATTGAAGTCGGCCTCAAGGGCCGTTTTGAGTCCGTGGTCACCCAGGAGAAAACCGCCACTGCGGTGGGCTCCGGTCTGGTGCCCGTCTTTGCCACCCCCTATATGGTGGCCATGATGGAAAACGCCGCCTCGGACTCCCTCATCCCCTGCCTGGCTCCCGGTGAGAGCTCCGTGGGCACCCACCTGAACATCGCCCACTCCTCCGCCACCCCTGTGGGTATGAAGGTGTGGGCGGAGAGCGTGGTCACTGCCGTGGAGGGCCGCAAGGTCACCTTCGAGGTCCACGCCTACGACGAGCGGGGCGAGATCGGCTCCGGCGTCCACGAGCGCTTCATCATCCACGCAGAGAAGTTTATGGCCAAAACCCAGAGCAAACTGGAAGGCTAACCCCACGCGGCGCCGCAAAGGTACCCTTTTTGCGGCGCCGTTTTTTCTTGACTTTCTCCTACTTTTGTGCTAGGATAACACTACCCCCCAGGGGGGTGTTATTCCAACGTAAGGAGGGATGCGTCATGATGGCCGATGCCAAAACCGTGACTCGCCTATTGAAAACCGCCCGAGGACAACTGGACGGAATTTTAACCATGATTGAAGAGGACCGCTACTGCATGGACATCTCCCAGCAGCTGTTGGCGGTGGATGCCCTGGTGCGCCGGGCCAACAAGGAAGTGCTCACCGCCCACCTGAAACACTGTGTGGAACAGGCGGACACCCCCCAGGAGCGAGCCCAAAAGGTGGACGAGCTGGTGGCCGCGCTGGGCAAGCTGCTGTAAAGGAGGCTCCGCCATGAAACAGAAGTTTTCCGTCACCGGCATGACCTGCGCCGCCTGTTCCGCCCATGTAGAAAAGGCAGTGAAGGGGCTGGCAGGCGTCCAGGAGGTGCAGGTGAACCTGCTGGGCAACTCCATGTCGGTGACCTACAATGAGCCCCTGACCGCCCAGCAGATTTGCGAAGCGGTGGCTAAGGCCGGGTACGGGGCCACGGTGATGGGGGAAACAGCCGCCCCCACTCCCGCTCCTGTATCCAACGCCCAGAAGTCCTTGAAGGTGCGCTTTGTCTCCTCCCTGGTCTTCCTGCTCCCCCTGTTCTACCTGTCCATGGGCCACATGATGGGCTGGCCCATTCCCCACTTCTTCCATGGCACCCAGAATGCCATGGTGTACGCCCTCACCCTCTTCTTGCTCACCCTACCCCCGCTGATCATCAACCGGGCTTATTTTGTGGGTGGCTTCCGCTCCCTCTGGCATCGGGCCCCCAATATGGACTCCCTCATCGCCGTGGGCTCCTCGGCTGCTGTGCTCTACGGCATTGTGGCCCTGTACGCCATCGGCTGGGGGCTGGGCCACGGGGACACCGCCCTGGTGGAGCGGTACGCCATGGACCTGTACTTTGAGTCTGCGGCCATGATTGTCACTCTCATCACCCTGGGCAAGTTCCTGGAGGCCCGCTCCAAGGGCAAGACCGGCCAGGCCATCGCCCGGCTCATGGACTTGAGCCCCAAGACCGCCACCGTGCTGCGGGACGGCCAAGAGGTGACCATCCCCACCCAAGAGGTACAGGTGGGGGACCTGCTCCTCATTCGCCCCGGCTCCGCCCTCCCCGTGGACGGGGTGGTGGTGTCTGGGGTGTCCAGCGTGGACGAGTCCCCCCTCACCGGGGAGTCCATCCCGGTGGACAAGGGAGAGGGGGACCGGGTGATGTCCGGCTGTCTCAACGGCGCTGGCATGCTCACCGTCCGGGCCACCCAGGTGGGCCAGGACACCACCCTGTCCCAGATGATCGCCCTGGTGGAGGAGGCCGCCTCCTCCAAGGCTCCCATCTCCCGGCTGGCCGACCGGGTGGCGGGTATCTTCGTCCCCGTGGTCATGGGCATTGCCCTGGTCACCGCCCTGGTGTGGCTGGTGAGTGGCCACACCGTAGCCCAGGCCCTCACCTCTGCCGTGGCGGTGCTGGTGATCTCCTGTCCCTGTGCCCTGGGGCTGGCCACCCCTGTGGCCATTATGGTGGGCACCGGAGTGGGGGCTCAGAACGGCATTCTCATCAAATCTGCCCAGGCCCTGGAGCAGCTGGGCAAGGTGTCCTGCATCGTGCTGGACAAGACAGGCACCATCACCCAGGGCAAGCCCCAGGTGACGGGTGTGTACCCGGTGGGACAGCTGTCCGAAAGCCAACTGCTCACCCTCGCCGCCAGCCTGGAGCACCCCTCCCAGCACCCTCTGGGCCAGGCCATTGTGGCCCACGCCCAGGCTCAAAATCTGCCTCTCCAGGAGGTGATGGACTTCCAGGCCGTCCACGGCAAGGGGGTTACCGGAACCCTCCAGGGGCTCCCCTTCCTGGCGGGCAACCAGGCCATGATGGAGGAAGCGGGGGTAGACCTGTCTTCCGTGGCCCAGCGCACCCAGGCCCTCACAGAAAAGGGCCACACTCCCCTGTACTTCGCCCAGGGCACCACCCTGGTAGGTGTCATTGGGGTGGCAGACACCGTGAAGCCCACCAGCGCCCAGGCCGTGGCGGAACTGCACAAGCTGGGACTGGAGGTTGTGATGCTCACCGGAGACCACCCTGCCACCGCTCAGGCCATCGCCCAGGAGGTGGGCGTGTCTCAGGTCATCGCCCAGGTACTGCCCACAGAAAAAGAGGGCCACATCGCCCAGCTGCAAGCCCAGGGCCATCAGGTAGCCATGGTGGGAGACGGCATCAACGACGCCCCCGCTCTGGCCCGGGCAGAGGTGGGCATTGCCATTGGGGCAGGCTCAGACATTGCCCTGGACTCCGCCGACCTGGTACTGATGAAGAGCGACCTGCTGGACGCCGTCACCGCCGTGCGGCTGTCCCGGGCCACCCTGCGCAACATCAAGGAAAACCTGTTCTGGGCCTTCTGCTACAACGCCATCTGTATCCCCGTGGCCGCCGGGGTGTTCTATCCCCTGTTCCATCTCCAGCTCTCCCCCATGCTGGCCTCGGCTGCCATGAGCCTGAGCTCGGTGTGCGTGGTCACCAACGCCCTGCGGCTGCGCCGCTTCCGCCCCACCAAATCGAATACCCCAGCGGTGTGCAACAGCACCTGCTGTGAATTGAAAGGAGAAGAACCTACCATGACTCAAACCATCCACATCCAGGGCATGATGTGCCCCCACTGCGTGAGCCACGTCACCCAGGCCCTGAACGCCATTCCCGGCGTGTCCGCCCAGGTGGATCTGGCCAGCGGCACCGCCACCGTCACCGGAGACGTGTCCGCTGACACCCTCAAGGCCGCCGTGGAGGGGGCCGGATATCAGGTCACCGCCATCGACTGACCTCACAACACCGAGAAGAGCCGCCCCTGTGTGGGCGGCTCTTCTCCTATCTTAACTCTTTCTTGATAAAATCCTAACGGTTTGACACCTTTTTATTTCCGACACAATCTGCTACAATATTCCTATCTTTTCCCAGGAGGTGGGAAGTTGTGAACCCACGTATCAAACAGGCCCTGTTGTGGCTTGTCACCATAGCCTTGCTGGGCGGCTGCGTCTACGCTCTGTACGCCACTGGATTTTTCCAGACCCTCCACTCCAGGGCGGCCATGGAGGCCTATATTGCCCAGTTCTCTCCCTGGTCCCACCTGATGTACTTTGTCATTCAGCTCATTTCGGTGATTGTCGCCCCCATTCCCAGCAACATCACCGCCCTGGTGGGGGCAGTCATGTTTGGATTCTGGCCCGCCTTTCTCCTCACCTGGGGGGCGGTGGTTCTGGGGTCGGTGATCGTCTTTCTCCTGGCCCGGGTGCTGGGCCACAAATTTGTCCATCAGTTTGTCAGTGAGAAGGTGTCCGGCAAGTACCTGGACGTCATCCATCGCAAGCGGGACGTGTTCCTCTTCCTGGCCTTTCTCTTCCCCTTCTTTCCCGACGACCTGCTGTGCATTCTGGCAGGGCTCACCGACCTGAGCCTGAAACGATTCCTCATCCTCTGCCTGGTGGCCCGGCCCTGGGGGCTGCTGGTGGCCTGCGGCGTGGGTGGCTCCGCCCTCTCCATTCCTCCCTGGGCCATGGTCCTCATGGGCCTCATCGGGCTGGCGGTGTTTCTCGTGGCCCTACGGTACGGGGATAAGGTGGAACAAGCCATTTTACAGCGCATGAACAAAGAGTAAAAACTTCCCGTCCGGCGGTGCCGGACGGGAAGTTTTCTTGTTACCAAACGAGAGTTGCAAAGTAGTCGTCGGGGGTCTCCGCCCGGCGCATCAGCTCCACCGAGCCGTCCCGCTTCAAAAGCAGCTCCGCCGAACGCAGCTTGCCGTTGTACTGGTAGCCCATGGCAAAGCCGTGGGCCCCGGTGTCGTGGATGACCAGAATGTCACCCTTGTCGATCTGGGGCAGAGCGCGGTCAATGGCAAACTTATCGCTGTTTTCACACAGGGAGCCCACCACGTCGTAGACGTGGTCACAGGGGGCGTCCTCCTTGCCCAGCACGGTGATATGATGGTAAGCACCGTAGATGGCGGGGCGCATCAGGTTGGCGGCACAGGCGTCCACCCCGATGTACTCCTTGTAGATGTGCTTTTCGTGGACAGCGGTGGTGACCAGGTGCCCATAGGGGGCCAGCATGAAGCGGCCCAGTTCCGTGCACAGGGAGATGTCCCCCATGCCAGCGGGCACCAAGATCTCCTCGTAAGCTTTCCGTACCCCCTCGCCGATGATGGCGATGTCGTTGGCGGGCTGCTCCGGGCGATAGGGCACGCCTACGCCGCCGGACAGGTTGAGGAAGGTGATGTGGCACCCGGTGTCCCGCTGCAGCTCCACGGCCAGCTCGAAGAGCACCCGGGCCAGGGCGGGATAGTAGTCGTTGGACAGGGTGTTGGAGGCCAGGAAAGCGTGGATGCCGAAGTTCTTGGCTCCCAGCTCCTTCAGACGGGTGAACGCCTGCTTCATCTGCTCCTTGGTCATGCCGTACTTGGCGTCCCCCGGCTTGTCCATGACCTGGAAGCCCTCCTTGCTCTCCCCCAGGGTGAAGGTGCCGCCGGGATTGTAGCGGCAGGAGATGGTCTCAGGGACACAGCCCAGGGTGTCATAGAGGAAGTCCACGTGGGTCAGGTCATCCAGGTTGATGATGGCCCCCAGCTTGTGGGCGTAGCGGAACTCCTCGGCGGGGGTCTCGTTGGAGGAGAACATGATCTCATGGCCGGTAAATCCACAGCGCTCTGCCATCATCAGCTCGGTGAGGGAGGAGCAGTCCACGCCACACCCCTGGGCGTGGAGCAGCTTCAAAATCCCGGGGGTGGGGGTGGCTTTCACGGCGAAATATTCCTTAAAGCCGGGATTCCAGGAGAAAGCCTGGTACAGCTTCTTGGCATTGTCTTCAATCCCCGCCTGGTCGTAGATGTGGAACGGGGTGGGATAGGTCTCACGGATCTCCTTGGCCTGAGCCAGGGTGAGGAACGGTTTCTTCATGGTTTTCTCTCCTTTGATGCGGCTGACGCTCCCCTTTGAACGAGACCGCAGATATATCACGCTTTATCATACTAAAAGGATAGAATTTTGTCAACCATGAGAAATCTCCCATTTCCCCTCAATGGGGTCTCAGCTCTCTCCACAAGCGGTAGAGGCTGGCCGCCAGCAGGACCAAACAGTACACCAGCACCCCAATGGCCACAATGAGGATGAAATCCCGGGTGGCACAATAGGACACCGTGGTAACACCCAGCACAATGAGATGTCCCACCCCATAGGAGGGGGATAGCAGTAGGGCCCGCCCCACCCATGTTCGGACCTTGGGCGTTTTCTTCGCTGCACACCACACCACCAGGAGCACCACAAACACCCCTGCCGCCAGGAACAGATAGTAGCCCAGCACCAGCCGGGGCAGGGTCTCCATCCCCCCATCTGGGTGTTCCCCATACACCAATACATCCCCCTGGCCATTATTTTGGGCGTAGTACACCAGCACCGGGCGGTCGGTGTGGGGGGCAATGGTAAGGGTGCGGCTCCCGGAACGGGAAAAGCACTGGTCCCAGGGAGAGGTCCACGCCTGAATGGAATAGCTCTCGCTCTGGTTGTCCGGCTCCTGGGTGCCCAGGCTCTCCACCTGGCACTGGGTCACCGCCTGGTCAAAGGTGATGGTGAGGCTGCCGTCTGCCTGCTCTGTCACCTCCAACAGCTGGGCCGTGTAGGGAAAATAGCGGGGCGCAGAGAGGATGGCAAAAGAGGATAAAAGCACCACCAGCACAAATGCTCCGGCCAACAAGGCGGTCTGTATTCGCTTGAGCAGTAGTTTCTTCTGGAGTCGTCGCAGCGGGGCCTCAGGGCGCTCTTCCTGGGGGGGCGGGGTTACGTCCGGGGGCTGGCGCAGGCTCTGGACCTCCGCCTGGCACGTCTCGCAGCTTTTCAAATGCTCCCCCACAAACTCCGCCGTCTCCGGGCTGACCATATCCTCCACATACAGGGGGAGCAGGTCTTGGACGATGCTGCATTCCTGTTTCATGTTTCGTTCTCCTCCAATCGTTGTCTGACCATGGCTTTGGCCCGGTGATAGGTGACACAGGCCCAGTTGTGGGTCTTTCCAAACATCTGGCCAATCTCCTTGAAGCTCAACTCGGCAAACACCCGCCACAGAAACACCTCTTTGTAGGGCTCCGGCAGCTGGTGGAGCACCTTGCGGATGCGCATGGCCTGGTCCCGCCGCTCACACAGCTGTTCCGGGGAGTCTCCCTCCTCTGGCAGCTCCAACCAGTCGGCCTCATCCAGCGGGTGGGTGCGGTTTTGACCTTTCACGTAGGTCAGGTAGCAGTTTTTCCCGATCTGACACAGCCACACCCGCACCTCGCAGTCGCCCCGGAAGGTTTGGATGCCCTGCATGGCCTTAAAAAAGGTCTGGCTGGTCAGCTCCTCCGCCACATGTGGGTCCCCGGACAGGCGCAGCAGATACCGGTACACGTCATTAAAGTAGGCCCGGTATATCTCTTCAAACTCGGTCACGCCACCACCTCCTTCCACCCATAAGACTGGGGAGTGGGGGAAATCTTACAACACTTCCCCGAAAAATTTTTGCTGCAAAATACAGCGGCGTCCGGCCAGGTGAGCCGGACGCCGCGGGTGATTGATTGGAACGCTGCTTAGTAACGGCCAAAGTCGCCAGCGCGTCCCTCGGTGACGTCGGCACCGAAGGTGTAGTCCTTGCCGGGGAGGATGGCGTTGAGGGCGATACCCGCAATGGCAGCCACAGCCAGGTTGGTGAGGGTGATGTGCACCTCACCGATGGCAAAGGTGATGCCATTGGTGAAGCCCAGACCGCACACCAGAATGACGGCGGCAATGATGAGGTTGCGGGAGTTGGTGAAGTCCACTCGGTTCTCCACCACGTTACGCACACCGATGGCGGAGATCATACCGTAGAGGATGAAGGACACGCCGCCGATGATGGCGGTGGGGATGGAGTTGACCACGGCGGCAAAGGCGGGGCTGAAGGACAGCACCACGGCGTAAATGGCAGCCAGACGCACCACCCGGGGGTCGTGGACCCGGGAGAGCACCAGCACGCCGGTGTTCTCACCGTAGGTGGTGTTGGCGGGGCCGCCAAACAGGCCGGACAGAGAGGTGGCGATACCGTCACCGATGAGGGTACGGTGCAGGCCGGGGTCGGACAGGAAGTTCTTGCCCACGGTGGCGGAGATGGCGGACATATCGCCGATGTGCTCCATCATGGCGGCAATGGCGATGGGGGCCATGACGAAGATGGAGGTCAAGTCAAACTTGGCGATAACAAAGGGCTGGAGACCCACCAGGTTGGCGCCAACCACACCGGAGTAGTCGATGAGGGGCACCACGTTGCCAGCGGCGTCCACGGCGGTAGCGCCAAAGGAGTTGGCGATCACGGCCACGATATAGGAGCCCACCACACCCAGGAGGATAGGGATGATCTTAATCATGCCCTTACCCCAGATGTTGGCCACCACGATGATGGCCATGGCCACAATGGCCAGCCACCAGCAGGTGGAGGCGTTGGACACGGCGGAGGGGGCCAGGTTCAGGCCGATGAGGATGATGATGGGGCCGGTGACCACGGGGGGCAGGAAGCGCATGACCTTCTGCACACCCACCAGCTTGATGATACCGGCCAGAACCACATACAGCAGGCCGGCCACCACAATACCGCCCAGGGCGTACTGGAGCTTTTCGGCGGCGGCCATGTCGGCGTACTTGCCAGCGGTCAGCTCACTGACGGCCTGGAAGCCGCCCAGGAAGGCGAAAGAGGAGCCCAGGAAGGCGGGCACCTTCAGCTTGGTACACAGGTGGAAAAACAGGGTGCCGATACCGGCAAAAAACAGGGTGGTCTGGATGGACAGGGGCAGGCCGTAGGAGTTGCTCACCAGCATGGGCACCAGCACGGTGGCCCCGAACATGGCGAACATGTGCTGCAAGCCCAAAATCAGCATCTTGGGCCAGCCCAGGACACGGGCGTCCTGAATGGGCGCTTGATGGTTGTTCACATTATTCTCTCCTTTTCTCTCATGTTCTCACAGAAAAAAAGACAATCACCCGAACAAGGTAATTGTCTCATATAGGACGATGGAACGGCCACACCAAACACTGATTCGCCTTCATCTGTGCCAGCATGTCCATTCCCTCCCTTCTGTCTCGACTTTGTATCATATCAGATTGGAGGTGAAATAGCAATATAAAATAATTTCCATCCGCCCGGTGTGGGGCGGGAATGTTCCCGCCCCACACCGCTGAGGTTATGCCTTGTTTTTCTTGATTTGGCCGTATTTATACAGCGCAATCATGGCGTTGACTGCCTGCTCTGCCGTGGGATAGGCGGGGATGCCGTGGTCCCGCAGCTTCATGATGGCCTCTTGGCACTCCTCGCCGCCCTGACACTCCATGATAAAAGGCTTGCCCAGGTGCTTGTAGGTCTCGTGGATCTGGATGACCACGTCGGTGACCGCAGGCACATCGGTGACGGCAGTGGGACAGATGGAGCCCAGAATACCGTGCACGTTGGGGTCCCGGATGGCCTGGGTAAAGGCGCCCTTGTACTGGATGGGGGAGGCAGTGCCCGAGATGTCCACGGGGTTCAGGGGCGAGCCAAACATGGGCATGTAGGCCCGGATACGTCCGGCCAGACCCGGGGAGATCTCAGACAGCTCATGGAGGGGCAGGCCGCAGCGCTCGAAGTGGTCACAGCTGAGCAGGCCGGAGCCGCCGCCGTTGGTGATCATCACCAGATGGTCTCCCTTGGGGGTGGGCTGCATGCCCAGGGCCAGGGACACGTCCAGGAACTCCTGCCAGGTGGTGGCCCGGATGGCCCCCGCCCGCTCAAAAATCTCGTCATAGAAAGCGTCGGTGGTCCCGGCGTTCTCACTGGCGGTGTGGGCAAAAGCCGCCTTCTCGCCAATCTTGGAGCCGCCCACCTTGATGGTGACAATGGGCTTATCCACATGCTGGCAGGCGTCCACAAAGGCCTCGGGGCTGTCCAGGCCCTCGATGTAGATGGCCAGACACTTGGTGTTGGGGTCCCGCCCGGCGTAGGCCACGAACTCGCAGAAGTCCACGTCCGCCTTGTTGCCCAGGCCCACAAAGAAGCTCATGCCGAAGTGGTCCTTTTGAGAGGTGCCCAAAGCGGCCAGCAGATTGGCCCCCGACTGGGAGATCATGGCCACAGGGCCCTTGATGGGCAAATAGGGGATGAAACCGCAATTGAAGTTCAGGTAGGGGCTGCCCATGCCCACCAGGTTGGGGCCGATGAGGGGCAGCTGGTTGTCCCGGCAGTACTGGGTGAGCTGATTTTGCAGTTCACCTCGGCCAATCTCCTTAAAGGCGCTGGTGGCAATGACCACGATCTTCACCTTTTTGGCCACGCAGTCCTCCAGCACGGATTTGACAATGTGGGCGGGTACGGCCACGAACACCAAATCCACATCATAGGGAATGTCTTTGACGGTGGGGTAGGCAGGCAGGCCCTGCACCACGTTGCTTCTGGGGTTGACGGGGTACAGCTCTCCCTTGTAGCCCCAGCGGCGCAGCTCCTCAATGACCTTATAGCCCACCTTGGTGGGGTATCGGCTGGCGCCCACTACGGCAATGGACCGGGGATTCAGGGCATATTGCAGGTTCTCAATGACATATTCTCTGGCGCGCTCTACCTTCATGTCATTTCACCTCCTCATGATTGGAAAACTGGCACTTGACGCAGCTCTGAGCGGTGCGGTCCTGGAGAAAGTCGTCAGTGAAGACGCACTCCTCCCAATAGCCGTTCTGGTCGTCCAGACGGGCCACCCAGCGGCGGAACTGCCGGGGCGAGTCCGCCACCTTCACCTCCTCAATTTCTCCATAGCTCTCCAGCTTGGCCCGCAGGGCCTCGGGGTCGGTGAGCTGGTTGAAGGAGCTGAGCATCACGTCATAGAAGGAGTCGGAGAACTCCCAGATGTTGTTGAACTCGGGCATGTCGCTGAGCTCGTCCACCAGCTGGGCTTTCCGGTAGCTGGGCACATTCTGGAACATGCGCACCAGGTACATCTTCATGGACAGGCCCAGGCGCATGTGGTTGATGTAGATCATGGGCACGGCGATGCGGCGCTTGTCGCAGATCTCCACAAAGTCCGCCTTCATCTGGGCCCCGTCCAGGCCGCTGAGCCGCTCCAGCACGTCATAGTCGAACATATCCCCCACGGAAGCGGTGTTGTTGATGGCGTCGATGATGGCAAAGTCCGTCTTATCCAGGACGTCCTGGACCTCCAGCAGCTTGTCCACCTGCTCCTGGCCCCAGATGAACTTGCGGTAGCCGTCCCCATGGGCGTCCCACATGTTCACGTTGGACTCCCGCACGTCCCGGCGGATGGGACACAGGTGGACGTACTCCACCTCCGGCATGTCCCGCCAGGGCCCAATGACGTCGCTGAGCAGGTTATCCAGCACCCGCATGTGGTTTCCGTTGAAGTAGTCGAAGTCGCCGTTGGTCTCGTATCCGGTGCAGATGTCGTCCTTGTTCTGGAACCACTCGGATAGCTTGGCCTTCACCGCCGGGTCGGTGCCGTCCTTGAGCTTCACCACCCAGTAGTACAGGCCCCAGCCATACACTGCCACCGCCGGATTGTACACGAACATAATGGCGTGCTGGTCATACATCCGCTTGATTCTCTCCCCCACTTCCGCAGCCGGAATTCCAACTTTGTCCGAAATGTACTTTAAATTGAACACCTCGGGATAGTTCTGATAGAAGGACTTGGCCACGTTGTAGGCACTAAACTCTGCGCTGTCTGTGCTGACAATCCCTGGTTCTGTAAACCCAATGCCTCTGGGCGCATACCAATACTCACGCATCCACGCCTGATGCTGGTCGGAACCAAGGGTGTAGTGATTGTTTGACATACCGATCCTCCTCGTGTTGAAATTTTGACCTGTTTTCTACGGCAACCAGCCCATGGCTGGGTCATCTTCTGTGTGGGGCTGCGAGGATGAGAGAGTCATGTTCTGCCTGTCTTCTATTGTCAGTTTAGCACAATCATTTTTAATATTCAAGTATCGTTCCCGGTATAGTGCACAATTTCTAAATACCCCTTGACACGTAATACTATACGTGGCATAGTATTACGTGAAGGGAGGTATTCCATGGATATTCAGTTAAAGCGAGGGCTGCTGGACGTGTGTGTGCTGGCGGCCATCAAAAACGAGGATTCCTACGGCTATCAGATCATCAAAGACATGAAGCCCTATGTGGAGATCTCCGAGTCCACCCTGTACCCCATTTTACGACGTTTAGAAGGGGCCCAGCTGCTGACGGTACGAAAGGCCGAGCACAACGGCAGACTGCGCAAGTACTACCACATCACGCCCCAGGGGCTCCAGCGTCTGGAGGACTTCAAAGCCGAGTGGGATGAGATCGTATCCATCTACAAATTTATTGCAAGAGAGGGAGATGCGCATGAATAAGAAGGAATTTCTCGCCGCCCTTCGTGCGGGTTTAGCTGGATTGCCCGAGGCAGACGTGCAGCATTGGCTGGACTTTTACTCGGAAATCATCGATGACCGGATGGAAGAGGGCATGACAGAGTCTGAGGCAGTGGCGGATGTGGGTTGTGTACATGATATCGTAACTCAAATTCTCTCTGAGACACCGCTTCCTAAGTTGGTCCATGCCAAAGTAAAGCCCAAGCGGCCACTCAAAGCATGGGAAATTGTGTTGTTGGTCCTGGGCTCTCCGCTTTGGGTTCCGCTTCTCTTTGCGGGAGCACTTGTGGTTTTGGCCTGCTATGCGGTCCTCTGGGCCTGTATCATCACTCTGTACGCCGTGGACCTCACTGCTGCGCTGGGTGGGGTTGCACTGATCATCTCCGCTCTGTTCTACTTTCCCCCCAATCATGTTCTGTCCCAAATCTTTTTCGGCGGTACAGGACTGATGAGCGCAGGCATTGCTGTACTGTTATTTTTGGTCTCTGGCAAGGTAACTACATGGCTGCTCCGCCTGAGTAAAAAAGCGTTACTTGCAGTCAAGTTCCGTTTTGTGCAAAAGGAGGCTACTCTATGAAATTCACTCGAAAATTGGTGGTTCAGGTCGCTTTAGGTGTCACTGCCACAGGCTTTCTTTTATCCTTGGGTGCTCTGGCTGCCGCAAAGTTTGACCTTTCCCGTATAGACCCCCTGGCATCTCCCCACGTAACTTCACCCATGGGAGAGTCCGTCCCCAGCGCTGACGTAACCTCCAACGGCGAGAACGATAATTCTATTGGAATCGTCACCCAGACCGTGGCAGAGTCTTTTACCAACATCTCCGTGGATAGCGAAAATTGCGACGTACACCTCATCCCATCCCAGGAGGATACCTGCCAGGTGGAATATCCCACCCATCCAGAGATGACCTGTTCGGTGTCCGTACATGACGATACCCTGCAAATCGTGTTTGAGGATAACCGTATTTGGACGAACTTTATAAGTGCGTCCTTCCAGCCTATGGAGATCAATCTATATCTGCCCCAGACGCAGTACGAACATCTGGAACTGGAAACCGTCAGTGGAACTATGACAGTACCCGAAAGCTTCTCCTTCACCCAGTCCGATGTCCACACCACCAGTGGGGAAATCCAGTTCACAGCCCACAATTCCGAGGACCTCTCTTTGGAGTCCGTGAGCGGCAACATTTCCGTGAACGACGTCACACCTCAAGCTCTCAAGATTCACACCACCAGCGGAGATATCCACCTCTCTCAGGTCGTAACCGCTGGCCCATGTACCATTGACAGCATCAGTGGAGATGTGGAACTGAAGGATTGCGATGCTCCGGAGTTGACCATTGACACCACCAGTGGCGACGTGGAAGCCTCCCTGCGAAGCGGAAAGACCTTCTCCACCCAGACCGTCAGCGGAGACGTAGAGGTCCCCTCGGACAGTTCCGGCGGTTCGTGCAACATCAGCACCATTAGCGGAGACATCACCTGCACCATCCAATAACAAATGAAGGCCCCACGGCGTTTGCCGTGGGGCCTTCATTTCTTTATTCTTTTGTTCCCTGAATGAGGCGGGTACGCAGAGCGGAATACCGCCGGGTCTGACGGTCGTTTTTCACCATCTTTTCCAATAGCTCCGGGCTGCCTACCAAAATGAACAGCTCCTTGGCCCGGGTGATGGCGGTGTACAGCACCCCACGGGCCAACAGCGTGGACGGCACGTCCTGGAGGGCCAGAATCACCGCCCGGTACTCACTGCCTTGGGATTTATGTACCGTCACGGCATAGGCGGGCTCCAACTCGCCCAGCAGCTCCGGGGGATAGGCCACCAGGCGGCCATCAAAGGAGACGGTGACGCCACCGGCATCCACCTGCAAGATCTCCCCGATGTCCCCGTTGAACACGCCCAGGTCCTTCTCCCCGGTCTCCGGGTTCTCCCAGAACAGGTCGTAGTTGTTCTTCACCTGCATCACCCGGTCCCCCTCCCGGAAGATATAGGGACCGAAGGCCCGCTCCCCCTTCCCCTCCTGAGCCGGGTTGAGGGCCTGCTGGAGAGCTCGGTTGAGGGCGGCTGTGCCCGCCTCCCGGCGTCTCGTGGGGGACAGCACCTGAATTTGGCTGGGGGCAATCCCCATGTTCTGGGGCAGCCGCCGCTGGCACAGCTCCACAATGGTGTCCACCGTGCGCACCGCGTCCCCCCGCTTCATGCAGAAGAAATCCTTGCTGTGGTTGGTCAGGTCTGGCATGACCCCTTGGTTGACCCCGTGGGCGTTCATGACAATGGCGCTCTCTTGGGCCTGGCGGAAAATCTCGGTGAGAGCCACCCCCGGCACCACATGGCTGCGCAGGAGGTGATCCAGCACGTTGCCCGGTCCCACGGAAGGCAGCTGATCCGGGTCACCCACCAGTACCAGGCGGCAATCCCCCCGCATGGCGGCCAGCAGGGCGGACATTAGAGACATGTCCACCATGGAGGTCTCGTCCACAATGACGGCATCCACCCCCAGGGGGTCATCCTGGTTCTTGGTAAAGGCCAGCTGTCCGGTATAGGGGTCCATCTTGGTCTCCAACAGCCGGTGGATGGTGTAGGCGTCTTGGCCGCAGGTCTCGCTCATGCGCTTGGCTGCCCGCCCGGTGGGGGCGGCCAGAGCGGTCTCCAGCCCCAGGTGGTCAAAGAGGGCCAGCACCCCACGCAGAGAGGTGGTCTTACCCGTGCCAGGACCTCCCGTGAGGAGCATCACCTGGCGGCTTGCCGCCAGCTCCACAGCGTCCCGCTGCTGCTGGGCGTAGGTGATGCCCTGGCGGCGCTGGATGTCCTCCAGCAGCTGGTCCAGGTTGTGAGGCGGGGTGAGTTCCATGGTGCACATCTCGCTCAGGCGCATGGCCACATAGCACTCCGCCCCGTACAGCCCCGCCAAGTAGCAGGCGGTGACCCCGGCGATGCCCTCCCGCACCACCTCGCCCCGCTGGATGAGGGCTTCCAGCCCGGTGTCCAGGCACTCCCCCTCCACGCCGATGAGGGCGCCTGTGGCGGCCAGCAGCTTGTCCTGGGGGAGGAACACGTGGCCGTTGTCGGCGTTGTGCTCCAGCTCAAAGAGGAGGGCGGTCTCCACCCGCTGAGGGTCGTCCCCCGCCACGCCCAGCTCAATGGCCAGCTGGTCCACCTTGGAGAAGGGGATGTCCAGGCCACGGTCGGCCAGAAGATAGGGGTTATTCTGCACCATCTCCACCGCCAGGTCCCCGAACCGCTGGTAGAGGGGCATGGCGGCGGCCAGGGGCAGCTGGTGCTGGGTGAGAAATTCCGCCAGGTTCCGCATGCCCATCTGGGCCCGGAAGCCCTCGCTGATGGTGCGGGCCCGCTTGAGGCTCACCCCTCGGATTTGAGCCAACTCCTCCGGGGCATTCTCAATGATCTCCAGGGCCTGGGCCCCGAACTTATCCACAATCTGACGGGCCAGCCCCATCCGGATGCCCTTCACCGCCCCGGAAGCCAGGTATTCATAGATGGCCTTCTCCCCCACCGGCATGCGCCGATAGATGGCCTCGGCCTTGAACTGCTCCCCGTAGCTGGCATGGCGGCCCCAGCTACCCTCTAGCTCCAGGGTCTCCCCCGGGGCCACGCCGGGCATGCAGCCCACCACCGTCACCTCCCCCCGGTTGGGGGTGTCCAGGCGCAACACCGTGTAGCCGTTCTCCTCGTTACGGAAGAGGATGGCGGTGACGGTGCCCTCCAGGTGGTTGTGAGATTCTTGTTGGGTCTGGCTCACTCCCCGCCCCTCCTCTTGCTTCAAATTCGTCTCCAGCTGGCCCCGTTGGGCATGTCGGTGACCTCAATGCCCTGGGCCTTCAGCTCGTCCCGGATGCGGTCGGCCTCGGCAAAGTTCTTGGCCTTCTTGGCCTCGGCACGGGCCTTCACCAGCGCGTCAATGGCGGGGTCCCCCTCGCCGTGGATGGTGAACTCCCCAGAGGCGGCCTTCTGGGCCTGGGCCTGCTGGCTCTTGCGCAGCTCAGCGGCCTTATCCAGCAGGGAGAGGGAGAGCACCTGGTCAAAGTCGTTCAAAATAGCCAGACGGGTGGCGTCATTGGTCTTGGCCTTCAAAGCGTCGTAGAGGCAGGTGACGGCCATGGAGGTGTTCAGGTCGTTGCCCACCTGAGTCTTAAACTTGGTGCGGTACTCCTCCACCACAGCCTGGTCCACCTCGCCGTCCTCGGGCTTGAGGGCGGCAATCTTCTTCACCAGCTTCTGATAGGCGGTGGCGGCGTTGTCCAGGTTCTCCCAGGTGAACACCAGGCCCTTGCGGTAGTGGCTCTGGAGGCAGAAGAAGCGGTAGGCCAGGGGGTCATAGCCCTTCTCCTCCAGCAGGGAGACGGTGAGGAACTCGCCCTTGCTCTTGGACATCTTGCCGGAGTTGGTGTTCAGGTGGGCCACGTGGAACCACTGCTTGCACCAGGGGTGGCCGAAGTAGGCCTCGGACTGGGCAATCTCATTGGTGTGGTGGGGGAAGGCGTTGTCCACGCCGCCACAGTGCAGGTCCAGGTACTCGCCGTTGAACTTGGCGGAGATGCCCGAGCACTCAATGTGCCAGCCGGGATAGCCCACGCCCCAGGGAGAATCCCATTTCAGGGCCTGGTCCTCAAACTTGGACTTGGTAAACCAGAGCACAAAGTCGTTTTTGTTGCGCTTGTTCACATCCTCTTCCACGCCCTCCCGGACGCCCACGGCCAGGTCCTCCTCGTCGTGGTCGTTGAACACATAGTAGTGGTCCAGCTTGGAGGTATCGAAGTACACGTTGCCGCCGGCAAAGTAGGCGTACCCCTTCTCCATGAGGGTCTCCACCATATGGATGAACTCGTCAATGAGGCCGGTGGCAGGCTGCACCACGTCGGGGGTCTTGATGTTCAGCTTGCGGCAGTCGTCAAAGAAGGCGTCGGTGTAGAACTGGGCGATCTCCATGACGGTCTTGTGCTCCCGCTTGGCGCCCTTGAGCATCTTGTCCTCGCCAGTGTCCGCATCGGAGGCCAGGTGTCCCACGTCGGTGATGTTCATCACCCGGTTCACGTCATACCCCTCCCAGCGCAGGTACTTCTCCAGCACGTCCTCCATGATGTAGGAGCGCAGGTTGCCGATGTGGGCAAAATGGTACACGGTGGGGCCGCAGGTGTACATCTCCACACGGCCAGGGGTGTGGGTCTGAAATTCGTCCTTCTTACGGGTGGCGGAATTGTATAGATACATGGTTTACTTCTCCTTTTTCATCTGGTTTACCTGTTTTTCCAGCAGCTCAACCCGAGCCGCCAGGGTTCCCAACTTTTCCAAAGTGGGGTTTTTCACGCTGGTCTGGTCCACCGTATCGGTATAGTTGACCTTTTCCCCGCGGACCCGCACCACCTGGGCAGGGACACCCACGGCGGTGGCATGGTCGGGAATCTCGGTGAGCACCACTGCATTGGCGGCAATGCGGGAGCCGTCTCCCACGCGGAAGGGGCCCAACACTTTTGCCCCGCAGGAGATCATCACATTGTTGCCAATGGTGGGGTGGCGTTTGCCGCAGTCCTTGCCGGTACCGCCCAGAGTGACCCCGTGGTAGATGAGGCAGTCGTCTCCCACCTCGGCAGTCTCGCCGATGACGATTCCCATGCCGTGGTCAATGACCAGGCGGCGGCCCAGCTTGGCCCCAGGGTGAATCTCGATCCCCGTCCAGAACCGGCTCCACTGGGACACCAACCGGGCCAGGAATTTCAGGTGGTGCACATAGAGGAAATGGGCCAGACGGTGATAGAGCACCGCGTGGACGCCGGGATAGAGCAAAAAGATCTCCAGACGGCTCCGGGCCGCCGGGTCCCTGGCTTGGTAAGCACGCAACGTTTCTCCCAATCGGGTCAAAACGATTCCTCCTCTCCTGCGGATAGACCCATGAAACAAAAACGCCTCTCATACCACCAGGGTATGAGAGGCGATGGTCTCGCGGTTCCACTCTCGTTTGTCACTCAAAGGCCGTCACGTGGCCTGGCCGGAGGGCATCTACATCCCCCTCGCTCCCGCTTGCACTTCACGCACGCTTCCCCCGAGCCCTGCTTTCAGCCGCTGACAAGGCCTCTCTGACGGATTTCACACACGCTACTCAAATGCGTTCACAGCGATATTTACTTACCTCAGTATATTACCACGGCCCCTCTGGGGTGTCAAGGCTCGTAACCGCCAAATCCTCCCCCCGGATCTCCCCTCGCTCCCACAACACCGCCAACAGCGGCTCTTCCATCTCCTCCGGCAGGTCCAGTCCCAGAGCGGTGAGGCGCAGGCCGTCCAGGCGGCAATCCCCGTACACCTCCAGGCACCGTCCCCACCGGGGGCCGCCGGGGGAAAAGGCCACCGTCACCTCCGCCCCCGCCGCAGCTGGAGCCACCGGGAGGCCGTACTGGCCGTGGAGCCACCGGGCGTAGTCCTCCCCTTCCCCTGGCACCTGGATGAGCAGCCCCTTGACCTGTGGGCACAGACGCTGGGCGGTGCGCTGCAAGGGGATGGTGAGGCGCTGGGCCACCAGGGCCACCCGCCCCTCTCCTGGGGGAATGCCCAGCTCAGCCAGAGCCCCCAGGGCCAACTGGTCCGCCTGGGCCTGGTACAGAGGCTCCACCTCAATTCCGACAAAGCCCGCCTCCTGGAGGCTCCAGGGGCAGTTCTGAGGCCAGATCACCTGGCGCACCCCCGCCTGGTACAGGGCACGCACTGCCCGCCGCATCCGCCGCCGTTTCCGCCACATACCCATGGAGGGTGGGGCGCACACCGTCACGGTCAGCACAGGCAGCGTCCCATAATAGTGCAGGTCACTGCTCCCCCGCCCCTTCTCTTCCCTCCAGATCAGCCGACCCACCGCTGCCACATCCGCCACCTACTTCCAAAACCCGGAACTGCACCATTGATTTCACCCCGGATTGATGATAGAATACAGGGGTATTCTAAGAACCATACTTATGACGATGGAGGACTCTCTATGTCTATTAAAATCACCGCTGACAGCACCTGCGATCTGCCCCAGGCCCTGTTGGAGAAATACCAGATCACCATTGTGCCCCTCTATGTGAATCTGGACGGGGTGGTGCATCGGGACGGCGTGGACATCGTCCCCGAGCAGATTTTCGACCACGTGGCCGCCGGAGGCAACCTGCCCACCACAGCCGCCATCAACATCGCCGATTACACCGAGATCTTCGCCCCTCTGTCCGCCCAGTATGACGCGGTCATCCACATCAACATCAGCCAGGACTTCTCCTCCTGCCACCAGAATGCGGTTCTGGCCGCTGGGGAGTTTGACAACGTGTTTGTGGTGGACTCCCGCAACCTCTCCTGTGGCCACGGCTTTGTGGTACTGGAGGCCGCTCTGGCCGCCGCTCGGGGAGAAAAGGTGGAGGACATTCTGCCCTATCTGGAGCGCCTCACCTCTCGGGTGGACACCACCTTCGTGGTGGACAAGCTGGACTACCTGGCCAAGGGCGGCCGCTGCTCCGCCGTGGCGGCGCTGGGCGCCAACTTGCTCAAGCTCAAGCCCTGTATCCAGGTCTCGGATGGCAAGATGGGCGTGGCCAAGAAGTACCGGGGCAACTGGGATAAGGTGCTGCTGGACTACGTAAAAGAGCGGGTGTCCGACCCCACGGGCATCAATCGGGACCGCATCTTCCTGGTACATACCCGGTGTGACCAGGGGGTGGTGGAGTCGGTCCGGGCCGCCCTGGTGGGCTACGGCTTCCAGGACATCTACGAGGCCACCGCCGGATGCACCATCTCCAGCCACTGTGGCCCCAATACCCTGGGCATCATCTTCCTGCGCAACGAATAAGCATAAAAAAGGACCATCCACGGACAAATCCGTGGATGGTCCTTTTTTATTTCAGCAACAAGTCAATGGCAGCTTGCAACTGGTTGTCGGTGCCGCTGTCGTCCAGAGACAGCTCCACATCGGGCTGAATGCCCTCCCCGATGAGGGAGTGACCGCCGCCGGTACAGTAGGCGGACACAGACAGGCCCAAGCCGCCCCCGTTGACCAGGGGGAAGGTGAGCTGGGCGTAGCCCTTGCCGGAGGTCACCTCGCCCACAATGGGGGCCTGGACACTCTCCCGCAGCTGGGCGGCAAACAGCTCGGCGGCAGAGTAGCTGTTGGCATCCACCATCACCACCATGGGCAGGTCCACACAGGAGGCGTCGGACTCATACACCGTCTCCTTGCCCCACCGGGGCCGCTCGGTAAAGACGGGGCCTTCCGGGAGCAGGTAGTCCAGGGCGGCGATGAGCTCGGCCACATAGCCGCCGGGATTGCTGCGCACGTCCAGCACCAGGCTGGTGGCCCCCTGGTCCATGAGGCTCTGCACCTCTCGGCTCAGGGAAGAGGCCGCCCCGGAGTAGAAGTTATCCAGGCGCACATAACCCACGCCGTTATCCAGCAGCTTGCTGCTCACCGAGTCGCTTTTCAGGGTCTGGCGGGTACAGGTCACCGTGCGGGTGGTCCCGTCCTCTCCCAACAGGGTCAGCTCCACCTGGGTGCCCTCTTCCCCCGCAATCATATCCGTGGCCTCATAGCGGGCATCTCCAGCCACTGACGTGCCATCCACATGGGTGATGACATCCCCAGCCTTGACCCCGGCCTGCTGAGCGGGGCCCTCCTCGGTGACCTCCTGCACCAGCAAGCCATCCTCCCGGTCATAGCTGACGGTGACACCGATGCCCACATAGTTGTTGGCCCGGCTCTGCAAGGTGTTCTGGTAGCTCTCCGGGTCCAGGTAGTAGGACCAACGGTCTCCCAGCCCTTCCACCATGCCGTCCAGAGCACTATCCACCGCCTTGGACAGGTCTGCATCCGTCTCCACAAAGGAGAACTTGGCCAGCAGATATCCCTGCATCAGGGCGATGCCATCCTTGCCAAACACCACCACAGCGGCTCCTGCCACGGCTCCCAGTGTCAGCACCAGAGTCAGTACCACCGCTATGACGATCTTCGCCCAACCGGGAAATCGGCGGCGCTTTTTTTGTTGTTCCTCCATGTGATAACCTCCTTGGCCTATGCTTATGCGGGACCATACCCCCACATTTCAAAAAAGAACCAGGGGGTGCAGAACCAGTCTGCACCCCCTCAGAGAAATCATACTTTACAGCCCACTGAAGCTCAGGTTGGGATAGAGATCCAGGGCGCTGGCGCGCTGGCCGTTGATACGCAGCTCAAAGTGCAGGTGGTTACCGGTGGAGCTGCCAGTGGTGCCCACGTAACCAATCACCTGACCGGCAGACACAGACTCACCCACACTGACGCTGGGTGTGCTCTGCATATGAGCGTACAGAGTGGCATAGCCATCTCCATGGTACACAATGCAGTAGTTACCGTAACTGCTGCCGGCACTCTCAGGCACCACAGTGGTCACCACACCGTCCTTGGCACACTGGATGGGGGTACCGCCGGGAGCGGGAACATCGGTGCCGGTATGGGTCTCCCACACACCAGTGATGGGATGATAACGACCGCCGAACACAGAGGAGATGTAATAGTAGCCAGGCAGAGGCCAATACCAGTTACCAGAGGGGTCCACCACGGGGTTGCTGCTGCCGCCACCGGAGTTGCCTCCACCACCAGTACTGCTACCGCCACCAGTGTTGCCACCATTGCTGGGAGGAGCGGGCGTGGGGGTGGGCTTGGGCTTCTTGGCCTCTTCCAGCTGTTGCCGATACTTCTCCTGGGCCTCAGCTAGATCCGCCTCAATCTGCTTCTGTTCAGCCTCCAGTTTAGCTTCCTCACTGTCGTAGCTGTTCTCATCCTCCAGCAGCTGCTGATAGTACTCGTCCGCCTCTTTCTTCTGGCTGTTCAAATCAGCCTTGGCGGTCTCCAGCTGGCTCTGGGCAGCTGCCTGCTCATCCCGGGCGCTCTGCAGATCATCCCGGGCCTGGGCCAGATCTGCCTGGGTCTGCTCCAGCTGGGTGATGATCTTATCGTTGTAGTTCATGATGTCGGTGACCAGCATCATGTAGTCCAGCAGCTCCGAAAAGCTGGAGGCCTGGAAAATGATAGAGATAAAGGAGGCGCCGCCGTTCTCTTCCATCCAGCGGGTCTGGGTGTAGAACTCGTCGTACTGCTGGTCCTCCTGCTCCTCCAGCTTGGTGATCTCGGCCTTTTTGTCCTCGATCTGCTGGTCATAGCTGTCCAGCAGCTTCTGGCTCTCGCCGATCTGCTGCTCGGTGAGGAGGATTTGCTCCTGGAGCAGAGCCAGCTTCTCTTGCGTGGCCTCCTTGTCGTCCTGAATGGCATCCAGCTTCTTTTGCAGCTCAGACCGCTGTCCCTGGACATCTTGGAGGCTGCTCTTGTAGTTGTCAATGTCTTGCTGTGTCACGGCTGCGCCAGCCAACGTGGTCATGGCGGGCATGAGCACGGACAACAGCATGACCACAGCCAGAAGCAACACCATGACTCGGATTCCTGTTTTTTTCATCATGACACTCCTTTTACACACGCAGGAAGCGGCGGATAGCCAAGCCAGAGCCGCACACACCAATGAGGACACCTGCCAGGGCAAAGACCCCCAGCACCCAATACCAAACCGCCCCGAAGGTCACCGGAATGACGATGGTAGCGGCACTGCTGGTCATCACCGCTTTGTACACCCCGGCGTAAATGCCCCACTGGGCAAAGAAGGCCAACAGGGCGCCAAACAGGCCCAACAGCATACCTTCAATGACGAAGGGCCAGCGGATGAAGCTGTCGCTGGCACCGCACATCTTCATGATGGCGATCTCCTCCCGGCGGGCAAAAGCCGCCAGGCGTACCGTATTGGCAATGATAAACAGGGAGATGGCCGCCAAAATGCCGATCAGAATGCCTGCCACAGCGGTGGCCACATTTCGCACGGTGATAAATGCGTCGGTCAAATCCTGCTCCGCCCGGTGATCTGCCACCCCTTCCAGGGCGGACACCTCATCCACGGTCTGGGAGAACTTCTCCAGATCATAGACGTGGATGACCAAGCGGTCCCGGAACACCTCGTCGGGCATGTTCACAAACATCTCCTCGGTGCGGCCTCCCAGGTATTCCTCCTTGGCCTGTTCCCGGCTGACAAACTCCACCGAGGCCACGTTGTCGATCTGTTTGACCTTGGCCTCCAGCTCGGTAATCTGTTCATCGGTATAGTTCTCGTCGATGTAGGCGTAAAAGACGTTTTCACTCTCCAGCTGGCTCATCACCTGGTCGGCGTTCAGGGCCAGCAAACTAAAGGAGCCCATGATAATGAGGCAAGCCACAATCATGCACACAGCGGCAAAGGACATCAGCCCGTGGGAGAAGATGCTGTGAAATCCCTCGCTGATAAAATATCCAAGGTTGGTTCGCCGTTTTCTCATAGTTTGTAGTAGCCTCCCTCTTCATCGCTGATGAGTTCTCCGTTTTGGATGGCCACCACACGCTTGGAGAAATGATTGACAAGGCCTCGCTCGTGGGTGACCACCAGCATGGTGGTGCCCATGGAGTTGATGCGCTCCAGCAGAGTCATGATTTCCAGGGAGCGCTGGGGGTCCAGGTTTCCGGTGGGCTCGTCGGCGATGATCATCTGGGGATTGTTCACCAAGGCTCGGGCAATGGCCACACGCTGCTGCTCGCCGCCGCTCATCTCGTTGGGGTAGGCTTTTGCCTTGTCGCTCAAGCCCACCAGGTCCAGTACGTAAGGAATGCGCTTTCTCATCTCCCGGTTGGTGGCGCCGATGATGCGCATGGTAAATTCCAGGTTGCCCCACACCGTCTTTTTGTCGATGAGTCGGAAGTCCTGGAAGATGACACCCAGGGTGCGGCGCATCTTGGGAATCTGGCGGCGCTTGATGGTGCTGAGGTTGTAACCATTTACCATCACGCGTCCCTTGGTGGCAAATTCTTCCGCCGTCAAAAGCTTGATGATGGTGGATTTACCTGAGCCGGAAGGCCCCACCAGAAAAGCGAATTCTCCGTCATCTATCCGTAAATTCAGTCCTTTTATGGCTTTTGTGCCGTTGTCATATTCTTTATAAACGTCCACCATTCGTATCATGGAATTGACCTCTCCGTAGTAACTATTTGTAACCATTTGTTACACATATCTTTTTTCATTATATACTGCCCTTTGACCTGTGTCAACAATTTATGCCCATATATGTAAATAGGAAAAGAGCACCTGGAACCAGGTGCTCTTTGAACGGGTGACAAATTAGGACTCAATTCCCCGGGAAACCAGATACTTTTTGACCATCAGGGCCACCTTGAAGGTGATGGCGTCGTCAAACTCTCTCAGGTCCAGGCCGGTGAGCTTTTTGATCTTTTCCAGTCGATAGACCAAGGTGTTGCGGTGGACAAACAGCTTACGGGCGGTCTCGGAGACGTTGAGGTTGTTCTCAAAGAACTTGTTGATGGTGAACAGGGTCTCCTGGTCCAGGGCATCAATGGGGTTCTTCTTAAAGACCTCTTGCAGGAACATCTCACACAGAGTGGTGGGCAGCTGATAGATCAGACGGCCGATGCCCAGGTTCTCATAGTTGATGATGGAGCGCTCGGTGTCAAACACCTTGCCCACCTCGATGGCCACCTGGGCCTCCTTATAGGAGCGGGCCAGATCCCGGACATGGCCCACCACGGTGCCCATGCCCACAACGGTCTTGATTCCCAGCTCCCGCAGCAGGGTCTCCTGGATGTTCTGGGCGATCTTGTACACGTCCCGGGCGTCGGTGTGCTCGCTGAGCTGCTTGACCAGGGCCACGTCGGTCTCGCTGAGGGAGAGGACGAAGTCGGTCTGACGGTCGGGGTACAGGTTGGTCATCACATCCACGGCGGACACGTCGGGCACACCCAGCTGGCGCACTAGCAGGACCACCCGGGGCACCTCGGAGACAAAGTGCAGCTCCTTGGCCCGGACATAGATGTCGCCCAGGAGGATGTTGTCGGACAGGATGTTCTTGACAAAGGTAGCCTTGTCGTGCTTCTCCTCATAATAGGTCTTGGCACCGTTGAGCGCGATGGTGGCCATGGCGCACATGGTGGCAGCCTGCTCATCTTCGCCCCGGACAAAGGCGGCATAGTCAAACTGACCATTCCAACCGGACATGGCCTTAAAGGTGAAGCCATTGCTCACCACCATGTTGTCCCCTTCGGCAGCCAACAGTGCGGGTACATTCCCCCACTTCTCACCAATGTAAGCCAATTCGTTACATGCCAGTACGGTGCCCTGCTCGTCGATGACTCCGATGGCTCGGTCGGAGCAATCCTTCATCTGGAGAACGATGCTCTGGAAAATGCGGCTGGACATTGCGCAATCCCCTTTCCTGGCAGTTTGACGCTTCCCACTGCCTTGTTTATTTTCACAAATGATATTATATCGGTTTGTCCCGCCGACTTCAATAGTTTTTTTTAATTTTTTTGGTGATATTGCCATAACTTTCGTCTCATTGACGGAAAAGCTCTTGCAATTCCTCCTGGGTTAGTGCTCTCCAACCACCTTTATCCAGTTGCGGGTCCAGCTGGAGGGGCCCAAACCTTATGCGTTTTAGATAAGATACCGGTTTCCCACGGGCTGCCATCATCCGCTTAATTTGGTGATATTTTCCCTCTCGGATAGTGATATAAGCCGAAGTATTCCCTTCTAGAAGTTCCAATTTTCCAGGCAGGCACTGGTATCCATCCCGCAATACAATGCCCTGGGACACCGCCTCCACGTCCTGTTGGTCCAGAATTCCGTCCACTTCCACGTAGTACACTTTGTCCACATGGCGCTTGGGGGCGAGCAGACGATGGGCCAGCGGTCCGTCGTTGGTCATGAGCAGCAATCCCTCCGTGTCCTTGTCCAGCCGTCCCACGGGAAACAGCCCCATGGCGGGATAGGGGTCTGGGAGCAGGTCCAGCACGGTTTTCTCCTCCCGGTCCTCCGTGGCGGACACCACCCCGGCAGGCTTATGCAGCATCAGATACACCGGTCCCGCCGCTCCGATGGAAGTGCCGTCCACCGCCACCAGGGCGTCCTCTTCCACCTTCTGGTCAATGCTGCGGCACACCTGGCCCTGCACCTGCACCCGGCCCGCCCGAATGAGCTCCCTTGCCTCCTTCCGGCTCCACCGTCCTGTGGATGCCAGCCGCTTGTCCAATCGCTCCATATCCCTTCTCCTTTTCCTTGTGTGGTATGGTTGTAGAAATTGTATCATATTTTCCCGGGAAAATACATATCCATCCTGTGTATGAGTCCATGAAGACGGGAGGAATCAACATGCTCATTGTCACGGCTCGCATTCCCCGGCGCCGACTGATGGCGGGGGGCGTCAGTGTTCTGTGCTGCTGTCTGGTGCTGGTGGTGGCACTGGTTCTGAGTCTCAATGGGGGAGCAGTGCCCACCTCAGCCTCTGTGTCGGGGATGAAGGACAACTCGGCCCGGGTCACCTATCTCCAGCAACGGGGCTGGACGGTGGGAGACCAGGCAGTTTCCACCCAAGAACTGCTCATCCCGGACACCCTGGATGAGAGTTATGATTCCTATCAGACCTTGCAGCGTCAGCAGGGCTTTGACCTGGAGAACTACTGCGGCCAGCGGGTCCAGCGGTACGTCTATCCGATCTCCAACCATCCCACCGGGCGGTCGGATGTGCAGGCAGTGCTATTGGTGTGTGACGGGACCTTGATTGGGGGACACATTCAGGCCGCTGACGGCAGCTTTGTCAGCACCTTGGACTTCCCCGCCGCATCGGCGGCCCCGTCTGCCGCGCCGTCCCCTGTGCCTTCTTCTGCTCCCTCTCCTGCTGCCTCCGCCACCATTTAGACGAAAATGGGCCTGTGGTGTTCCACAGACCCATTTTGCTGTTTCCTTCAGTTTTTCATCATGTGCACGTTCAGGTGTGGATAGGTCATCTCAATGTTGTTGGCATCAAAGGCGGGCTTGATGGCCTCCATCAGATCGTAGTGCACCGTCCAATAGTCCTCATTGGCGCACCAGACCCGGATGATATACTCGATGGCGCTGTCCTGATAGTTGTTCACCCGCACCATGATGGGCTTCTCTCGGTCCACCAGGGGGTTGTCCTCCACCACTTTGGACAACACCTGTTTCACCTGTTCGGTGGGTGCATCATAGGAGGCGGTGACTTTGATCTCCACCCGGCGGTGGGTCTGGCTGGAGTAGTTGATCACATTGGAACCCACAATGGTGCTGTTGGGCAGCTGGATGAGCTTGTTGTCCACGCTGGTGAGCTTGGTATAGAACAGGCCAATCTCATACACGGTGCCGGAGCAATTGCCCGCGTCCACGTAGTCCCCCACCTTGAAGGGCTTGGAGGCCAACAGCTGGAGGCCGGCAAACACGTTGGACAGGAAGTTCTGGATGGACAGGGACAGTGCCAAGCCTGCCACAGAGAGCAGGGCCACAAAGGAGGTGACTGGAATCTCCAGACAGCTCATGAGGACAATGGCCGCCACCGCCAGCAGCAGAATCTTGATGGAAGTGCGGACCAGGGTCTTGATGGTCTCGTCTGTGGGAAGACGGCCCAGCATTCGGTCCACCAATTTCATGATGATCTTGATGGCGATCAAGCTGACCACAACCACCGGCACGATGATCAGAATCTTCCCCACGGCAAAGTCCGCCAACTGGCTCAGCAATTCCGTGAGATTGTTCCATGGCATAAGCAACCCTCGTTTCTATTTATTATATAATCATATTACCATAGACAAAGGGTATCCTCAATGAAAAATACACCAAACTAATCCTACCCTTTCTTTCACTTTTTGAATTTCTAGAGAAAGATTTTCTAAGGAGTGTATACAAAATTCAGGTTCTTGATTGAAGTAAATCTTCCAATATGGTAAACTGGAGGTGCATAGAAATGTTTATTACCATCTATACAAAGGAGATGAGAATATATATGAGATTAGGAAAAAAAAGCTATCATCAAAACAACCCAAAACGTAATCAGCACAAAAGACATTCTTTTATTACTTCAGATTTTAGGCCCACTACTTCTCTAAGAAACGCAGAGGTATCTGTATCCCATTCCTCCCCAACCATCCGTACTTCCTCCACAACACCAGACTTTAAAATCGTTTCTACCTCTAGCCAAAATAAAAAGCCTCGCTATATCGTCTTTCAACATAACGCTGAGCTTTATGTTGGGCGACAGTCTGGGAAAACTCTACGTGATATCACACGATTTACCGCTGAAACACCTGCTCAACTGGCTGGAAGTGAAGTTGTTATCAAGCGCAAAGGTATGTCTCGTGTAGAAGTTGCTAGTATTGTAAACGCAATGTCCAACCCCAACATGGACACATATGACAGCTGATTCTATCTCTATACGAAAGATGATGATTTACTATGACTGTTAAAAAAAAGGATACAAGAAGTTTGATAGATACCAAAAATTTAGAGTATTCTCGTAATCACCTAAACCGTGATCGAGAATATGTCAAACTGCTCCAACATTATGTAAATAATCAGCGCCGTACGGATATATCTCAACTTATTCTTAAAATTTTCTTTTTTTTGATTGTATGTAGTACCTATGTTATCACAATTTATTTTGGAGGGCAGACAATTTTAAATGTTTCCAAAAAAGAAAATATTTCTTTGGCCGATCTAGGTGCTGCTCTCACAGGTCTGGCTAGCATACTAAGTGTTATCATTATACTTCCTAGTAAAATCGCAGAACATCTGTTCCCTTCCGGTGGTGATCAAAGCAGCACCGACTTTATACAGTCCATGCAAAGTTATGATTTGTCCAAAAGTAGTTCTCAAAAATATCTATCGGATGAAAGCGACCTAGTGATACAGGTTCCTGAATCTACCAAGAATGGTCTAGCAACACCTGACCCGGATTCTTCCTCAGATTGATGTTCTCTTTTCACCCGTGTTGTTGCAATCATGTTTCAAAATGGAAAGTTTAAAAT
>NZ_SJOS01000100.1:0-1028 GCF_012027765.1 Pseudoflavonifractor sp. SW1122
TGAACCCCGTTTCGTGGTGGGAACGCTCTTGGCACTGTGTTTGCCAGACTCATCCACACCGGGATCGATGCCCGCAAATCCAACGATGGAGCTGCGGCGTGGAAAACGGCGCACATCGCCGATCTCAGCCATGAGCGCAGGTGCAGTCTTATCACCAACACCGTACATGGTTCGCACCGTGTCATATTCCGGCAATTGCCGGGCAAGCCGTGTCATCTCAGCTCGCAGAGCGGCCAGTGTCATCTTGCCTGCAAGAAGCTGCTGGGCGGCTGAGATAATGAGCAGCTTGGTGTTGTCATTCTTCGGCAACGTGGTGAAATGGCCGCAGCTTCCGGCATAGACCTCCAGTGCTTTTTCGACGCTGAAATGGTAGCCCTTGCGCTTGCACCACTTCTGGTAACGCTCGGTGAATGCCTTTTCGCTGACGCGGCAGATGCAGTCACAATGCCAGAAGGTCCTGACAAAATCCACCCATTTCTGGTGACCGTCCGCACGCTCCGGACTGGAGAACAGTTCGTTCACGCCGGGGAAGGTCTTGTCGGTCAACGAAATAAGATTGTTTTGCAGCGATATCACCGTTTTCATGTAGAGGTCGTACTGGCGGCTGCACAGCTTCAGTTGTTGTCTTACAGTGTCCATGGGAGTATATTCCCGCAGATCCACCCAGTTGTCAAGACCGTACTTGGCAATTTTTATGGCGTCAGCCTTGTCGGTCTTGACCTTTCGGATGGAACCACCCCCGCTTTGCTTGATAAACAGCGGATTCAGGACACAGACATAGATCCCGTACTCATGCAGGGCCGCAGCTACCGGTTCGTGGTAGCGACCGGTGGCTTCCATGATGACGCGGGTATCTTCCCCAAGCGCAAGGATGGCGTAAGCCATCTGCTCCAGCCCCACCTCGGTGTGGAGAAATTCCCGTGGCAGGAATGCCACTTCACCCATTGGCCGCAGGGCAGCCACCATGCTTTTCCCTTTGGAAACATCAATTCCAACTGCGTTCATTTTGCTCCTCCTTCTGATTGGAT
>NZ_SJOS01000101.1:0-908 GCF_012027765.1 Pseudoflavonifractor sp. SW1122
TGGTGAAACTGCTCCAGCTTCTTTAAAAACGGCTGAAGCGTTCTCACATCATTTCGGTCGAAAAACAGCTCTATCCCGGTGATATACTCACTGTTCACACCAATCTGCACATTATAAGCTGGCTTGAGCTGCCCGTTTCGCATGTGGTCTTCTTTCAGCCGCATAAATGTGGCATCTTCGTCTGTTTTGGAGTAACTGTTGCGCCCTTCTCCCATGGTGGATAGCATGTTTTCATACTGCTCCCACCGCTCCAGAAGTTCAGACAGGCGCTCCCATTCCTTTTGTCCGGGACTTTTCCGCCGGCCACTTCCATGGACAAAGGTAATATTTTGAGCAAACTCCTCCAACCATGCCCGCAATTCCTGTGTGGAAGTAAAACCGGTAGATCGTTCCACCTGGGCCTTTACTTTGGCCAGGTGCTTCTCCACGCTTTTGCGCCACACAAAGGTATAGCGGCCTGCACGGCTTTCCATCTTTGTTCCATCAATAAAGACAGCTCTGTGGTCTGTCTCCCCCATTTCCTCCAG
This sequence comes from Pseudoflavonifractor sp. SW1122, assembly GCF_012027765.1. NCBI lineage: Bacteria > Bacillati > Bacillota > Clostridia > Eubacteriales > Oscillospiraceae > Pseudoflavonifractor > Pseudoflavonifractor sp. SW1122. The sequence goes on from NZ_SJOS01000101.1 coordinate 528, forward strand.
CTTGCGGACAAACTGGTAGAACAGGTCTTCTATGGCTTCTCTGCACCGCCCGGTTCGAAAACGGGCAATGGTGGTGTGATCCGGTGCCTTTTGGCCTTCCAACAGCCACATAAAATCTACTCGGTACCTACACGCCTCTTCCAGCTTCCGGCTGGAGTAGATGCCACACAGATACCCGTAGACAATTACCTTGAACATCACCCGTGGTTCCACTGCCGATTTCCGTCCTCTGGACGAATAGGTGCGATACAGTTTCCTGTAATCCAGTTCCTCAAGCTGGGCACTTGCCAGTCGGACGGGTGCGTTCTCCGGTAATATTTTTTGTGAGTTCAATGCAAATACCAGTTGACCGTGGCACTCATATACGGTACACTGATCTTG
>NZ_SJOS01000102.1:0-806 GCF_012027765.1 Pseudoflavonifractor sp. SW1122
TTCTCTTTTGTCGTATCCTCCGCCTTTACGCAAAGGTGAAACAATCTGCTTCTCCAATTTCCTTGGCAGAACCCAGCGCCCCAGCCGGGGACGCTCCGCTGGGCCCCATTTCTCCGCGATGAGAAATGGGAGAAAGAATCGCTTAGGGCGTTCCCCCCTAAGGACCTCCCTTGGGGTACGAGGCTGCCCCTGCGGTGGTTCTCAGGCCGGCCCGTGACCCCTGCTGTGGCCCCTGTTACTGCCACCACACCAGGCTATCCTGGCAACTGGCCCTATCGCCAGGCGGTTTCCACCTCCGGGCCTACCTGGGCAAGCGGCGTTCCCGCCGCCGGGAGCCTGGCTGCCCATCGCTGGGAACAGCGGCTTACCAGGGTAAGGCCCTGGGGAGTAGAAGCACCATCCGGCAGAGAAGTAGGTGCTGTCTATCGTGCCTCCAAGCCATCTATGTGACCCATCCAGGACCAGGGCCGAAACCAGGAGGACGCAGGTGCATCCCGTACCGCGGGGTGGATTCCACAAGGCGGGGGAAGGCCCCGCCTTTGGTGGGTCTTTGGTGACTTTCTGCCCACCCAGAAAGTCACCCCAGCGGAGCGTCCCCGGCTGGGGCGCTGGTCTGCGCCAAGGAAATTGGAGAAGTGTATGCGTTCTCCTTTTGTACAACGGCATAGAATATGCCAAAGAGAAAAGCCCGGAGGAAGCAGGTGCTTCCTCCGGGCTCTTGTCTTATTTCGGCTGTCTGCCTAGGGCTTTATTTCCCTTAGCTGCGGCGCTTGCGCACCACGGTGACGGCACCAAGGGCCACCACG
>NZ_SJOS01000103.1:0-710 GCF_012027765.1 Pseudoflavonifractor sp. SW1122
CGTGAGAAGTTGGGGAAAAAGCCTATCAACGACGATGACGATCACGATGATGAGGGCACCTCTGGTGGAGGGATGGTTGAAAAGACAGTTTCCACAACCGACCCCGATGCGGGAATGTTCATCAAAGGAGAGCATGAACGGCAGTTTGCATACGAAGCACACACAGCTTGTGATAGGCGAGGGTTTATTCTTGGAGTAGAAGTAACCGCAGGAAATATTCATGACAGCGTAGCTTGGGATGCACTTTACGATGAAATAACAGCTAAATTTGAACATGCGAAGTATGTGGCAATGGACGCAGCATATAAAACCCCTTGGATTGCAAAGAAGATTCTGGAGGATGGGAGAATCCCCATCATGCCCTATACCAGGTATAAAGGAGATAAAGAACGGTACAAGCCTTGGGAGTATGAGTATGATCCTGTAACTGACAGTTTCATTTGCCCTCAAGGTGGTGTGCTGCGACACACCACCACGGACAAGGAAGGAAAACGTACTTACCGTACGACTCCGTCCAAGTGCAAATCTTGCCCATGTAAATTTAAATGCGGAGCCAATGAAAAGGGGCAAAAGGCAATGACCACACATATCTGGCAGGAGTATCTGGATATTGTGGAGGCCATCCGCAAAACCGAAAAGGGCAAGAAAATCTATGCCCAACGAAAAGAAACCATTGAGCGTGTGTTTGCTGATGCAAAGGAGAAGCACGC
>NZ_SJOS01000104.1:0-666 GCF_012027765.1 Pseudoflavonifractor sp. SW1122
ACTTTCGCCGTTCAAATCAATTTTATTGAAGCTAATCTCTTAACTTCAAAGATATGAATTGATGAGACCCTTCATTTCACTGTGTTTACCAGTTTCCATGAAGGACTCTTGTGTCCTTCTGGTGCTTTTCGTGTTTCTCATTGTTTAATTTACAAGGTACAAACCGCTCACCGGCGGAACTATTTTAGTTTACCAGATTCACCGTCGTTTGTCAAGCACTTTTTCAAACTTTTTTGCCGGCCAACCCGGCATACTTCGGTTTGTTTTTTCATGCTGTCATTCGCACAACGTGTCCCAGCAAACTGGGCATAAGAAAGACAGTCGCTTGGACTGTCATCCTTATGTGTCGGCACTACCTATCTTCCCGGGCCGTCGCCAGCCAAGTATTTTCGGCGCAAGTGAGCTTAACTGCCGTGTTCGGAATGGGAACGGGTGGACCCTCACTGCAATCAGCACCGACTATTCAATTCCCCAAAACTTGGCCTCCATGGACAAACCAACAAGGTGTTTGTCCATGGAAACGAAAAAGCAACGAAGGGAACGAGCTTTCACGCTAGCGTGGAAGCGAGCGATCCATAGTTTGCTTTTGAGTGGTGACCCGTACGAGAGTCGAACTCGTGTTTGCGGCGTGAGAGGCCGCCGTCTTAACCACTTGACCAACGGGCC
>NZ_SJOS01000105.1:0-595 GCF_012027765.1 Pseudoflavonifractor sp. SW1122
ATCGTCCTCGGACAGGGTGGCGTCAGCCATCACGGCCCGGGCGGTGGCCAGAGCGGTGCGGAAGGTCGCCACGGCAACCTCGCTGGCCCCGGTGGTGTCCACGGTCTCCGCCTCAGCCAGCAGACCTTCCAGGATGGACTTGTCAGCCTTGTAGCGCTGGGCCAGAATGGCGTTGAGCAGGTCACCAGCGGCCTTGTCCACGTCCTCCTGCATGGCGTCGCCGTCCTCAGCCACCTTCTTGGCGGCATCCAGAGCGTCCACCAGATCCTGCCAGTGGTCGGGCATGTACTTGTCGGCGTTGGCCATCATGTCCTCGGCGCGCTCAATGGTCAGGTTCAGCAGCTCCTTGTCGCCCTGAGTCAGGCCCAGGCCCCAGATGCCTTCCAGCAGCTGGTTCCAAGCGGCGTTGACCTCGTCCTGGGTGGCGTCGGCGTCAGCCAGAACGGTCTTTGCGTTGGCCAGAGCGTCCTCAAAGGCCTTCTTGGCGGTGTCGGTGACACCCTCAGTGGACAGGGTATCGGCGTACTTGACGGTCTTCTCCAGCAGGGTCTTGTTGACATCGCCGGGCTCGGGGGTCTCGTCCTCCTCAAACACA
>NZ_SJOS01000011.1:0-64232 GCF_012027765.1 Pseudoflavonifractor sp. SW1122
ACCTAGTCTGTCCGTCTCCCCGGACGATGTACTTATAGGTGCACAGCTCACCCAGACCCATGGGGCCACGGGCGTGGAGGCGCTGGGTGGAGATGCCCATCTCACAGCCCAGGCCAAACTGGCCCCCGTCGGTGAATCGGGTGGAGGCGTTCCAGTACACCGAGGAGCTGTCCACCTGGGTGGTAAAGGCCCGGGCGGCGGCCTCGTCGGCGGTGATGATGGCCTCACTGTGGCCGGTGGAGTGGGCGTTGATGTGGTCGATGGCCTCACTTACGCTGTCCACCACCCCCACGGCCAGGATGTAGTCCAGAAACTCCGTGTCGAAGTCCTGGTCTCCCGCCGGGGTGCCGGGGATGATGGCGGCGGCCCGAGCATCCAGCCGCAGCTGCACCGGGTTGGCCTGCCGTCCTTTTACCAGTCTGGCATAGACCATGGGCAGGAACTGCTCTGCCACAGCAGCGTGCACCAGGCACACCTCGCAGGCATTGCACACGGAGGGCCGGGAGCACTTGGCATTCTCCAAAATGTCCAGGGCCATATTCAAGTCCGCCGCTTGGTCCACATACACATGGCAGATGCCGGTGCCCGTCTGGATGACGGGGACGGTGGCCTGCTCCACACAGGCCCGAATGAGCCCCGCTCCGCCCCGGGGAATGAGCAGGTCCACCAGGCCGTTGGCCTGCATCAGTTCCGTGGACGAGGCCCGGGTGGTGTCCTCCACCAGCACCACGCTGTCTCCCGGCAGCCCCGCCTGCTCCAGGCCAGCTTGCAGGGCCGAGACAATGGCGGCGGCGGACTGGTGGGCCTCCTTGCCGCAGCGCAGCACGCAGGCGGACCCGGCCTTGAGGGCCAGGGCGGCGGCGTCCGAGGTGACGTTGGGGCGGCTCTCATAGATGATGGCGATGACACCCATGGGGCTGGCGGTCTTTTCAATGACCAGACCGTTGGGCCGCTCCTCACCCCGCAGCACCTGACCCACCGGGTCGGGCAGCTGGGCCACTTCCCGCATGCCTGTGGCCATGTCCTGGATGCGCTGGGGGGTGAGGAGGAGGCGGTCCAGCATCACCGGGGCGATGGCGCCCTTGGCCCGCTCCATATCCTGGGCGTTGGCGGCCAGAATGTCCGCCTCATGGGCCTCCAGCTGGTCCGCCATACACAGCAGAGCCTGGTTTTTCTCCTCCGTGGTGGCCGCTGCCACCTGTTTTTTGGCCGCCTTGGCGCGGCGCAGCAGTTCCTGGGTGGTCATACGTGTTCCTCCTTTTTGGCACAGAATCGGGTGCCCACCGGCTTTCCCTCCGCCAGATCATACAGCAGCTCCGGGTGCTCGCCGTGGGAGATGACCATGTCGCAGCCCTGCTCCATGACCATCTGGGCCGCCCGCAGCTTGGTGGCCATGCCGCCGGTGCCCAGGGTGGTGCCCGCTCCTCCGGCCAGGGCCAGTATTTCCGGGGAAATATGGTCCACTCGGTCGATGAGTTGGGCATTGGGGTCTTTGTGGGGGTCGGCGGTGTACAGGCCTTGGATATCACTGAGCAGCACCAGCACGTCCGCATGGATGCAGCAGGCCACCACAGCTCCCAAGGTGTCGTTGTCGCCCACCTTGATCTCGGCGGTGGCTACGGTGTCGTTTTCGTTGATGACGGGGAGCACCCCCAGCTCCAGCAGCCGCTCCAGGGTATTCTGGAAGTTCTCACGTCGGTCCGGGTGGTCGATGTCCTCCCCGGTGAGGAGGATTTGGGCTACCGTGTGGTTGTACATGGCAAAGAGCCGGTCGTAGGTGTACATCAGCTCACACTGGCCCACCGCCGCGGCGGCCTGCTTGGTGGGCATATCCTGGGGCTTGCCGGGCAGGTTGAGCTTGCCCACCCCCATGCCGATGGCGCCGGAGGAGACCAAAATGGTCTCGTGTCCTGCATTCTTCAAGTCAGACAGCACCTTCACCAGCTGCTCCACATGGCGAATGTTCAACAGGCCCGTGGGGTGTGCCAGGGTGGAAGTGCCGATTTTCACCACAATTCTCATAACATGTCCTCTCGCTTTAGTGTGTTAGATTGGAGTTATCATACCACGGGGGGAGAAAAAAAGAAAGCCCTATTTCAGGGCTTTCGGGCCACAGGTCATAGGTCCTGTACTTCTTTTCTGTTTTCTTTCACGCCCTTGCAAGGACGCGCTCCGCTGGGGTCCATTTTGAGTGGCCAAAATGGACAAAAAGCCACAAAAGGGGCTCACGCCCCTTTTGAAACCCCAAATGTTTTTATTTGTCTTGTGCAGTAGGGCCCAAGTCGGCCCTGGTTCTGGAAGGGTCACATAGATAGCGCCACACTTCTCTAGCCCATGCCAACTCCGCTGACAACTTCCACTTCTATCTCCAGGGCCTCAAGTCCGGGTGCTGTGCAGCCGATTCCCGGCCGCCGTCGGCCGGGTGCACCAGAAGAAGGGCCGAAATCAAGAGAAACCAGCACTCACCCAGCAGCAACCGGGCTAAAAAGCGTGTTTCATTTTCTGGTATGGCAAAAGCCTTTCGGCCCGATCTGAAAACACCGCAGCTTCTCGCTGTACCGCAGGGAGGATTCCACAAGGAGGGGAAAGGCCCCTCCTTTGGCGATTCTTTCGTCCATTTCTCATCGCTGAGAAATGGACCCCAGCGGAGCGCGTCTCCCCTTCGCCAAGGGGACGCGGCAAATGAAGCGCAAAAAGGCGGGGTGCGGCATGTCAATAACGCCGAACCACCGCCACCACCCGGCCCAGAATGGAGCACCCCTCCCCGTCAATGGGCTGGTACTCCCCGCTGGAGTTCTCCGGGTACAGCCAAACATGGCCATTTTCCCGGCGGAAGGTCTTCACCGTGGCCTCGTCCTCAAAGAGCGCCACCACAATGTCCCCGGGGTTCACCTCCGGCTGCTGGTGCACCACCACCAGGTCGCCAGGGAGAATCCCCGCCTCGATCATGGACTCTCCCCGCACCCGCAGGGCAAAGTGTTCCCCCACCCGGCCCCCGGTGTCAAAGGTCAGATAGTCCTCAATGCACTCCTCGGCCAAAATGGGGCTGCCGGCGGCCACCGAGCCCACCAGAGGCACCTGGTCCCGGCGGTTGTGGCAGCCGTCGGTGATGGTGATGGCCCGGGTCTTCCCCTCCGCCTGGCTGATGAGCCCCGCCTCCCGCAGGCCCTTCAGGTGGAAGTGCACCGTGGAGGGGGACTTGAGCCCCACATGCTGGGCAATCTCCCGCACCGAGGGAGGGTATCCGTTCTCCTGGGCGAAGGACAAAATGTAGTCGTAAATCTCCTGCTGCTTGTGGGTCAATTTACTCATGTGGCCCCGCCCCTTTCTCGCTGATTCCGTCATTTTTTTCATTGTACCATGTCCCCGCCACGATGTCAAACATTTGTTCCATTTCGTCCGGTTTCCAGGGATTTCCCCCGGGAGCGGTTGAAATAAGCCGGATGTTTTGCTATAATAAAAGATAATTTTTCTTAAGGAATGGGACCCTATGAAGTATGATCGGTGGAATCTCCGCCCCAGCGGCCCAGCCGGGTCCAGGGCGGAGCTGGAACGGGCAGGGTTACCCCCCTTGTGCGCCGCCGTTTTGTGTGCCCGGGGAGTGGACACCGCCCCAGCGGCCTCGGCCTTTTTGGCCCACGGCCCCGACCTGCTCCACGACCCCTTTCTCCTCCAAGACATGGAGAAGGCAGTGGAACGCATTTCCCGGGCCATCCGGGAGCAAGAGACCGTCGCCGTCTACGGCGACTACGACGTGGACGGCATCACCGCCACCTGTCTGCTCACCCAGTTTCTCCGCACGCTGGGTGGCCAGGTGGTCAGCTACATCCCAGACCGTACCGAAGAGGGATACGGTCTGAACAACCACGCCATTGACGCCCTGGCCCGCCAGGGGGTCACCTTGATTGTCACGGTGGACTGCGGCATCACCGCCGCCCAGGAGGTGGAGTACGCCCGGGCCCTGGGGGTGGACGTGGTCATCACCGACCACCACCAGTGCAAAGAGGTCCTGCCCCAGGCCGTGGCCGTGGTGGACCCCCGCCGCCCCGACTGCTCCTACCCCTTCCCCGATCTGGCGGGTGTGGGGGTAGCGTTGAAGCTGGCCCTGGCCCTCACCGCCCCGGCCCAGCGTCCCCAGGTGCTGCTGGACTACGGGGAGCTGGCCGCCATCGGCACGGTGGCGGACGTGATGCTCCTGCAAGGAGAAAACCGGGCCCTGGTCCACCTGGGGCTGGAACGGCTGGCCGACTGCTCCCGCCCCGGCCTCCAGGCCCTGCTGCGGGAGGCGGGCTGTCCCCGGGGACAAGTGCCCACCACCGTCACCATCGGCTATGGCCTGGCCCCCCGCATCAACGCCGCCGGGCGCATGGAGCAGGCGGGCACTGCCCTGGAGCTGCTGCTCACCCAGGACCCCCAGCGGGGGCAGGAGCTGGCCCAGGAGCTGTGCCAGCTCAACCGCCTGCGTCAGGCCATTGAATTGGAGATTTTCCAGCACTGCGACCAGCTGCTGACCCACACCCCAGCCCTGTCTGCCCCGGTGATTGTGCTGGCGGGGGAGGGCTGGCATCAGGGAGTCATCGGCATTGTGGCCTCCCGGCTGGCGGAGAAATTCGCCTGCCCCGCCTTTATGATCAGCCTGGACGGGGACAAGGGCAAGGGCTCTTGCCGCTCCTTCGGCGGCTTCAACCTGTTCGGCGCCCTGGAGCGCTGCGCTCCCCTGCTGGACAGCTACGGCGGCCACGAGTTGGCCGCGGGCTTTTCCATCCGGCGGGACAACATCCCCGCCTTCCGGGCCGCTCTGTGTCAGCTGGTGGAGGAGTTTGCCGGACACCAGCCCATGGAGTCCTCCCTGGACGTGGACTGTGAGATTCCCCACTGTTCCCTGCTGTCCACCCAGGACGTGGAGTCTCTGTCCCTGCTGGAGCCCTTCGGCTCGGGCAACCCCAAGCCGGTGTTTCTGCTGCGCTCGGTGTGTGTACTCTCCCACACGGATGTGGGAGGCGGCCGCCACCTGAAATTGAGGCTGCGCCGGGACGGAGTGGTCATGGACGCCATCTTCTTTTCCGCCAACACCGCCGCCTGCGGCATTGAAAACGGCCAGCGGCTGGATATCGCCTTTACGTTACAAATCAATCAGTTCCGGGGCAACCGCACGGTGCAATTGCAGCTGTGCGACCTGCGCCCCGCCCCCACCCGCTCCCAGCTGGAGCGCTCCCTGTTCCGCCGGCTCCAGGCCGGGGAGACCCTGTCCCCCTGGGAGGCGTCTCTGATGCTCCCCCAGCGCCGGGACTTCGCCCACCTGTGGCGGTATTTGGAGCAGCTGTGCGCCGCCGGGCCCGCCCAGGCCCCCATGGACCAGCTGCTGCGCCAAGTCACCCGCAGCTTCTCCGGCCACCGCTCCTACGGCAAGGCCCTGGTGTGCCTGCACGTGATGGATGAGCGGGGGCTCATCCAGGTGGCGGTGCAAAACCAGCAGGCCACAGTGCGGCTGTGCCGCCCCCGGGAGAAGGTGGATTTGGAGCAGGCGGGTATGATGCGCCAGCTCCGCCACGATTTGGGGTAAATCCATCCCCATTCCCTATATATTCCCCACGTTATGGTATGACCATGGACCAGATTGGTCCAGACTATGGAGAGAGAGTTTTGTGTGGGCCCGGCCCACGCCCGTGTCCGTTGCCCGGACGCCCGAGGAGGTATGACCATGGAATCCATCGAAACACGCTACCAGGCTCTGGAGCAACAGGTGCTTCAGCGCAACCCCAACGCCGATGTGAAGCGGCTGCGCACCGCCTTTGACTACGCCAACGCCCACCACGGCACCCAGCTGCGCAAGAGCGGAGAGCCCTACATCACCCACCCCCTGGCGGTGGCGGAGATTGTCAACGAGCTGGACCTGGATTTGGACTCCATCATCGCCGCCCTGCTCCACGACTGCATTGAGGACACCGACGCCTCCCACGACGACATCGCCAAACTCTTTGGCTCCACGGTGGCGGACCTGGTGGAGGGGGTCACCAAGCTGACCCGGATGCAGTACACCTCCAAGGAAGAGGAGCAGATGGAGAACCTGCGCAAGATGTTCATGGCCATGGCCCAGGACGTGCGGGTGATTCTCATCAAGCTGTGCGACCGCCTGCACAACATGCGCACCCTCCAGTACCAGTCGGAGAAAAAGCAGCGGGAGAAGGCCCTGGAGACCATGGAGATCTACGCCCCCATCGCCCACCGCTTAGGTATGCAGCGCATCAAGTGGGAGCTGGAGGACATCTCCCTGCGCTACCTGGACCCCATCGGCTATGAGGAAGTGGAGCAGGAGCTGGAGAGCATCACCACCCGCAACGCCCAGTTTTTCTCCAACATCCAGCAGCAGCTGGAGGAGCGGCTGGCCGCCGACGGCATCCAGTGCAAGGTATACGGCCGGGTCAAGCACATCTACTCCCTGTACCGGAAGATGTACACACAGAACAAAAATTTCAAGGAAATTTTTGATTTATATGCCTTCCGCGTCATTGTCCCAGACATCCCCAGCTGCTATAATGTGCTGGGTTCCATCCACGACATGTATAACCCGGTGCTGGGCCGGTTCAAAGACTACATCGGCACCCCCAAGCCCAACGGCTATCAGTCCCTGCACACCACCGTCATCGGCCGGGACGGCATCCCCTTCGAGGTGCAAATCCGCACCTGGGAGATGCACCAGACCGCCGAGTACGGCGTAGCCGCCCACTGGAAGTACAAGCAGGGGCTGGCCAACGACAAGCTGGGCAGCGAGAAGGAATTTGAGTGGGTGCGCAAGCTGCTGGAGAGCCAGCAGGACACCGACGCCGAGGAATTTGTCAGCACCTTGAAAGTGGATATGTTCGCCGACGAGGTGTTCGTGTTCACCCCCAACGGAGACGTGAAGAGCCTGCCCGCCGGGGCCACCCCCATCGACTTTGCCTACTCCATCCACTCCGCCGTGGGCAACTCCATGACGGGCGCCCGGGTCAATGGGCGCATTGTCACCTATGACACCCCCCTGAAAAACGGGGACATTGTGGAGATCATCACCTCCAAGGCCGCCCGAGGCCCCAGCCGGGACTGGATGAAGATCTGCAAATCCAACGAAGCGCGAAACAAAATTCGCCAGTGGTTTAAAAAGGAGCGCCGGGAGGAGAACATCGCCACCGGGCGGGCCGCCTTTGAGACCGAGCTGAAGCACATGGGCCTGACCATGGCCTCCATCACCACCACCCCCGAGGTCACCGACGCTCTGCTGCGGCGGCTGCGCTACGGGTCCCTGGATGAGGTATACGCCGCCATCGGCTACGGCGGCATGTCCGCCCAGAAGGCGGTGGCCCGCATCAAGGAGGAGTTGCAGCGCATCATCCGAGACGACCAGCACAAGGCGGAGCAGAAGGTGCTCCAGGCCTCTCTGGCCAAGGGAGATACCATCTTCCCCGCCGCTGCCAAGGTGTCCACCCCCACGGGCCAAAAGCCCCGCCACTCCTCCAACGGCATTCTGGTGGAGGGGCTGGACAACTGCACCGTCAAGTTCTCCAAGTGCTGCACCCCCGTCCCCGGAGACCCGGTGGTGGGCTTCATCACCCGGGGCTATGGCGTGTCCATCCACCGCAAGGACTGCCCCAACGCCGACCCCCTGCGCCGCAAGCCGGAGGAGGCGGGCCGCTGGGTGGCCGTGTCCTGGGTGGAGGGCGATCAGATCAACTACCGCACCTCCCTGGAGATCTCCGCCAAGGACCGGGACGGCCTGGCCCTGGACGTGGCCATGGCCCTGTCCACCCAGAAGGTGAAGGTGAACAACCTCTCCGCCCGCTCCCAGCCCGACGGCTACGCCACCATCTTCCTGGAGCTGTCGGTGAAGGACCGCAACGAGCTCACCGGAGTCATCAATAAGCTGTCCCAAATTCAGGGCGTGTTCCTGGTACAGCGTGCCAACGGATAAAAATAATGAAGAACGAAGAATGAAAAATGAAGAATGCAGGCCCTCCAGTTTGCGTCTTTCATTTAAATCCGTGCCGCATGGCGGCGCACCATAATTATTCACTATTCATTATTCATTTTTCACTTAAATATATAGTAAGGAGTCCTCTTTGAAATGGAAACCCATTCCTTCCAGCCCCTGCTCTTCGGCGGGGACATCAACGTATACAGCGTGGCCCGGGCCTTCCACGAGGCCTACGGGGTAAAGAGCATTGCCTTCGGCAAGTTCGCCGCCACCTTCCCCTGCGCCTTCTCCTCCATCATCGACTACCGCCCCTGCCTGGAGAATGAAGACGCCGACGCCTTTTTGAAAAACGTCACCGACGTGGCCCGGGAAGTGGCTCCCAAGACGGTGCTGGTCATCGGCTGCGGCGACAGCTATGTGAAGCTGGCCGCCCACCTGAAAGACAAGTTCCCCGAAAACGTCAAGTGCAACTACATCTCCGGGGAAATGCTGGACCAGCTCACCGACAAAGAGCAGTTCTACGCCCTGTGTGACCGCTACGGCATCGACCACCCCACCACCTTTGTCTACGACCAGGAGATGGGCCACGACTTTAAGCCCCCCTTCGGCGCCCCCTACATCGCCAAGCCCGCCGACGGCGTGGCCTATTGGGCCACCGGCCACCGGGAGCTGAAGAAGGTGTACCTGTGCGACACCTGGGAGGAGCTTCTCTCCGCCCTGGACGAGGTGTACGCCGCCGGGTATCCGGGCAAAATGATTCTCCAGGAGTTCATTCCCGGGGACGACACCTACATGCGGGTGCTGACCAACTACTCCGACCAGCACGGCAAGGTCAAGCTCATGTGCCTGGGCCACGTGCTCCTGGAGGAGCACTCCCCCCACGGCATTGGCAACCACGCCGTCATCATCACCGAGCACCAGCAGGAGCTGTGCGACAAGATTCGGGGCATGCTGGAGGACCTGGGGTATGTGGGCTTCTCCAACTTCGACATCAAGCTAGACCCTCGGGACGGCAAGTACAAGGCCTTTGAGATCAACTGCCGCCAGGGCCGCTCCAACTACTACGTCACCGGGTCCGGCCACAACATCGCCACCTACCTGGTGGGAGATCTCATCGAGGGCAAGGACCTGCCCCTCACCGTGGTGAAAAACCAGAGCCTGTGGCGGATGATTCCCCGGGTTCTGGCCTATGAGTTCATCCCCAAGAACTATCACCCCCAGATGAAGGCCCTCATTCGGGCCGGGGCCGACCACCACTCCATGGAGTACCGCCCCGACTACACTCTGGGCCGGGTGCTGCGGGTGTGGAAAAACCACATCGGCAACATCCACCGCTTCCGCCAGTACTGCAAAAAGCCCCAGAACTAAGGGAGATTCCGAATATGACTGAACAAAAGCTGGGCATTTTGGGGGGCATGGGCCCCCAGGCCACCCAGGTCTTCTATCAATATGTGCTGGACCGCACCGAGGCCAGCTGTGACCAGGAGCACCTGCCCACTCTCATCCTGTCCGACACCAAAATGCCCGACCGCACCGCCGCCATCCTTTCCGGGCACACCCAAGCCCTGTATGAGCGGCTGCTTCGAGACGCCAAGCTGCTGGAGGACTGCGGCTGCACCGCCATCGCCATCCCCTGCAACACCTCCCACTACTTTGTGGACAAGCTGCAAGGGGACCTTCACACCCCCATTCTCCACATGATTCGGGAGACCGCCGCCGCCATCTACGCCCAGGGCCGCCGCCGTCCCGCCATTCTGGCCACCGACGGCACCATCCAGTCCGGACTGTACCAGGCCGCCTGCGCCCAGTATGGGCTGGAGGCTGTGGCCCCGGATGCCGCCATTCAGGCCCTGGTGATGTCCATTATCTACGACGAGATCAAGCAGGGCGAGCGGGGCAGCCGGGAGAAGTTTGCCGCCATCGACAAGGCCATGCGTCAGGCCGGGTGCGACTGCGCCATTCTGGCCTGCACCGAGCTGTCCGTGTTCCGCACCTACCACAATTTGCCCCCCTTCTACGTGGACGCCATGGAGGTGTTGGCGGAGACTGCCGTCACCCGCTGTGGCTACCAGCTGCGTACCATTTAATTTCCCCGTAGGCCAAAAAGCCCTCGGCAGAATTTCCCCGCCCACAGGCGGGGAAATCAATTGAAATCACGTATTTTCCCAGGACATGCGCATGGGAAAATACACTTCTCAGCCCGCAAGCGTGCGCGTTTGCGCGTGCGACGCAGCGGGCTGCAACTCTCTCTTGGCAATGCTGGCATTGCCAAGACGATCATCGAGGTGTCTAGATATGAATCTGACCAAATATTCCCTGGGGGAGTACACCTCCCTCCTCACCACCAAAAACCTCCTGGCCTCCCCTCTGCCCGCAGGGCTGGACCTCTCCCGCACCGTGGAGCTGGTGTCCTACGACTCCAAAAATGTCGTCCCCGGCACCCTGTTTCTGTGTAAGGGCGCCCATTTCCGCCCCGAATACCTGCAGCAGGCTGCCGACCGGGGCGCCTTCGCCTACGTCAGTGAGACCCCCTACCCGGAGGTGGACCTGCCCTGCATCCACGTCACCGACATGCGCCAGGTCATCGCCCCCTTTGCAGTCCAGTACTACAATGACCCCTCCCGTCTGCTGAACGTCATCGGCATCACCGGCACCAAGGGCAAGTCCTCCACCACCTACTACCTCAAGTACATTCTGGACGAGTATCTCTCCAGCCGGAAGGTGCGCTGCGGGGTCATCTCCTCCATTGACACCTACGACGGCGTGGAGGAGTTCGAGTCCCACCTCACCACCCCCGAGCCTCTGGAACTGCAAAAGCACTTTGCCAATGCCCTCTCCTCCGGGCTGGGCTATCTGACCATGGAGGTGTCCTCCCAGGCGCTCAAGTACCACCGCACCCTGGGCACCCGGTTTGCCGCCGCCTGTTTCTTGAACATCGGCACCGACCACATCTCCCCCATCGAGCACCCCGACTTCGAGGACTACTTCCAGTCCAAGCTGAAGATCTTCGCCCAGGCGGAGGTGTCCTGCGTCAACCTGGACTGTGACCACGCCGACCGGGTGGAAGAAGCCGCCCGCCGGGACTGCCGCCGAGTGGTCACCTTCTCCCGCACCAATCCCAAGGCCGACGTGTACGGCTCCCACATCCGCAAGCGGGGCAACGACATCATCTTCCGGGTCACCATCACCGGGGGTCAGTCCCGGGAGTTCCAGCTGACCATGCCCGGCCTGTTCAACACCGAGAACGCCCTGGCCGCCATCGCCGTGTGCCACGCCCTGGGCATCCCCCAGCAGTGCATCTATGTGGGCCTCATGAAGGCTCGGGTGCCCGGCCGCATGGAGGTGTACACCAACGCCAACGACCACATCACCGCCATTGTGGACTACGCCCACAACCGCATGAGCTTTGAGACCCTGTTCAAATCCGTGCTGGAGGAGTACCCCGGGCGGCGCATTGTCACCGTGTTCGGCTGTCCCGGCAAAAAGGCCCTGGACCGCCGGAGGGACTTGGGCGAGGTGTCCGGCAAATACTCCGACCTGGTGGTGCTCACCGAGGAGGACTCCGGCGAGGAGGATACCGTGTCCATCTGCCAGGAGATCGCCACCCATGTGGCCGAGCAGGGCTGCGCCTATGAGATTCAGCCCAACCGGGGCGAGGCCATTCGCCAGGCCATTCTGGGCTGCGACAAGCCCACCGTAATTCTCATCACCGGTAAGGGGGCTGAGACCCGGCAGAAGCGGGGCCTGGAGTACATCGACACCCCCTCGGATGTGGACTACTCCAAGACCTTCCTGCAAGAATATGACGTGATCCACGGCCTGGACGGCCTGGAGAAGGTGCGCTCCATCTCCTCCGTCCTCCCCGCCCTGAAAGAAATGGCGGGCCAGACCGTGGTGGTGAAGTACGGCGGCTCCGCCCTGGGCCCTGACGGGGCAGTGGACTCCATCCTCCAGGACGTGGCCACCCTGCAAATGGCGGGCCTGCGGGTGGTGCTGGTCCACGGCGGCGGCAAGAACATCACCGCCCTGCTGGAGCGGCTCAACGTTCCCACCCACTTTGAAAACGGCTACCGGGTCACCGACGAGGCCGCCCTGGGGGTGGCGGAGATGGCCCTGTCCGCCCAGGTGAACAAGTCCATCGTCTCCGCCCTGAACGATTTGGACGTGGCGGCGGTGGGTGTGTCCGGCAAGGACGGCCACCTCATCACCGCTCAGTGCAAGAATCCCGCCCTGGGCCGGGTGGGTCAGATCACCCAGGTGGACACCCGTCTGCTGGAGACCCTGCTGGGGGCTGGCTTCCTCCCCGTGGTGTCCCCCATCGCTGGCGGCGATGGGGCCGGGTACAACTGCAACGCCGACGACGCCGCCCAGGCCATCGCCGAGGCCCTTCACGCCCACCGTCTGGTGTTTCTCACCGATGTGGGTGGCATCCTCATTGACAGCCACAACACCAAGACCGCCGTGGCCCACATGGACGCCCAGCGGGCCAGAGAGCTCATGGATGCCGGACTCATCGCCGGAGGCATGGTGCCCAAGGTCCAGGGCTGTCTCCACGCCCTGGAGAGCGGCGTGGGAGAGGTGTCCATCCTGGACGGACACTGTGAGCACGTGTTGCTGCTGGATGTGCTGCATCAACGGGTGTCTGGCACCATTCTCACTCCTTAAAAACCAAACAAAGAACCGACCGGAGAGGCAGAAGATTCTGCTTCTCCGGTTTTTTGTTGCTTCCACTACCCGCAGGGCAAACTGAGAGATTGCTCTTCTCCAATTTCTCAGGCGCAGACCAGCGCCCCGCCCGGGGACGCTCCGCTGGGCCCGATTTCTCCCCGATGAGAAATCGGGGAAAGAATCGCTTAGGGCGTTCCCCCCTAAGGACCTCCCTGGGGTACGAGGCTGGCCCTGCGGTGGTTCTCAGGCCGGGCCGAAAAGCAAGTACCATACCAAGGGAGTAAAAAGCTCTGATTTTCTCTATTACTGCCGGGATAGTGCACGTTTCTCCAGGTTTCGGCCCTTTCTGGTCCCCCCGGCCCACGGCGGCCGGGAATCGGCCGCACACCGCCAAACTTGAGGCCCTGGCAAGAGAAACGGAATCTATCAGCGGAGTAGGTATATCCCAGAGAGGCTATACGCCATCTATGTGACCTCTCCAGGTCCAGGGCCGACTACGGCCCCACCGCACAAAACAAAATAAAATCATTGGGGTTTCAAAAGGGGCGGGCCCCTTTTGTGGCTTTTCGTCCATTTTGGCCAGTCAAAATGGACCCCAGCGGAGCGTCCCCGGCTGGGGCGCTGAAGTGTGCCTGAGAAATTGGAGAAGTACACCCCCTCAGTCTGCCTAACGGCAGACATCTCCCCTTCTTTGAGCGTGGGAACCACGCCCGCTAAACCTGCATAGACTGGGTCAAAATCTCTCATCCAGAGGTGTTGACCCATGAAACTTGCCCCTTTGCTGGCCGTGCTCGGCCACTCCTGTGACCAGGATGTGGACATTTCCTCCCTCTCCTGCGACTCCCGCACCGTCACCCCCGGCGCCCTCTTTGTGGCCATCCCCGGCGAACACGCCGACGGCACCCAGTACATCCCCCAGGCCGTGGACCGGGGGGCCGCCGCTGTGGTCTCTCCCGTGTCCCTGCCCTGCTCCGTCCCCCTCTTTGTGGTGGAGGAGCCCCGGGATGCCCTGGCCCACCTGGCCGCCGCCTTCTATGGCCACCCCGCCAAGAGCCTGGCCCTCATCGGCATTACCGGCACCAAGGGCAAGACCACCACCGCCCACATGGTGCGGGACATTCTTCTAGCTGCCGGGCACACAGCCGGGATGATCGGCACCATGGGGGCATACATAGGGCGGGAGAAATGGGCCGACTGCCCCAACACCACCCCGGACCCCCTGCTCCTCCACCAGCTGCTGAGCGACATGGTGGCCCAGGGGTGCACCCACGTGGTAATGGAGGTGTCCTCCCAGGCCATGAAGCACCACCGGGTGGCGGGGCTCACCTTCGCCGCCGGGGTCTTCCTCAATCTCTCCCCCGACCACATCGGCCCCGGGGAGCACGCCGACTACGCCGAGTACGCCGCCTGCAAGGCCGCCTTCTTCGCCCAGTGCGCCGGAGCGGTGGGCAATGGGGAGGACATGGCCTGGCCCCAGATGGCCGCCCAGCTGCCCCCAGAGGCCCCAGTGGCCACCTTTGGGTTCTCCCCCACCTGCGGGGTGCAAGGGGTCACGGTGGCCCCCATAGAGGCTCCCAGTGCCCTGGGCAGCCGCTTCACGGTGGCGGGCTGTGACACCCCCTATACCATCCCCCTCCCCGGACGGCACCACGTCCAGGACGCCCTGGCGGCGGTGGCGGTATGCCGCCAGCTGGGGCTGCCGGAAGAGGCCATCCGCCAGGGGCTGGAGGGAGCCGCTGTGCCCGGGCGGGCCCAGGTATTCCCCAACCACCGGGGGATTCGGGTGGTGGTGGACTACGCCCACAACGCCGCCAGCTTCCGGGCCATTCTGAGCTGCCTCCACTGCTACCCCCACGGGAACATCATTGTGGTGTTTGGGGCCGGGGGCAACCGTCCCCCCATGCGGCGGCTGGACATGGCCCAAGTGGCGGCGGAACTGGCAGACTGCGCCATCGTCACCACCGACAACCCCCGGTGGGAGCCGGTGGAGGACATCTGCCGCTCCATCACCCAGGCCCTGGGCCGTCAAATTCCCTGGGAGGTGATCTACGACCGGAGAGAGGCCATTTTCCGGGCGTTAGACCTGGCCCAGCCCGGAGATATGGTGGCCCTGCTGGGCAAGGGCCACGAAGGGTATATTGAGACCTGTGGGCTGCGCCTGCCCTTTTCCGAGTGGGCGGTGCTGGAGGAATACTTCCACAGACACCCCTAGGTGGTGTGGAAGTTTCGCAGGAAAACAGCGGCGGGTGGAATTCTTCCACCCGCCGCTTATCTGTCTCGCTTCGTCAATATCCAAAGTTGCTGTAGTCGATCATGGCCAGATCAATGGAGTTAAAGTCGTCCTGAGATGGGGTCCAGATGTTCCCGTCGTCCTCAATCTGCACGGTGAAGGTCTCCGCCTCCCCGTTTCCGGTGTTGGGCAGCTCCTTCTCCAACAGGTCCACGATCTTCTCGGCGTACACCGCGTCAATCTCCTGATACTCCTCCTCGCTGAGGGCCTCCAGCTGCTCCTGGGTGGTGATGCCCCGGTCCGCCAGAATCTGCTCGAAGATTTTCTCGAAGTCGTCCGAGGTCACCTTGGTCATGAGATCAATGGGGCGCACCGTCACCTCCACGGCATAGTTGCCGCTGTCCAGCTTGGTGGCAGCCCCCACGGTGTAGTCGCTGTGGCTGTAAATCTCCTTGTACAGCTCGGTCAAACGCTGGGTGATCTCCTCGGTGGGGTAGTCAATGAGGCCAATGCCGCTTTCAAAGAACTCCACTTCCACCTGGATGCCCTCTTCGTACTGCTGTTGGGCCTCCTCCTCGGACAGCTCCATCTCGGTCTGATAGTCCTTGTTGAGCTTGCCCAGGTATGTCAGGTCCAAATAGCCCTGGACATAGCCCTCCATGCGGCTCTTCTCGCTGCCCAGGTTCAGGCTGATGCTGCCGCAGGCGGTGAGAGACAGGGCCAGTACCGCTGCCCCGGCCATGGCCACCCATTTCATACGCTTTTTCATGATGACGCCCCCTTTTCTTCCCAATTCTCACAACAGAAGGCGGAGAAATCCGTCCTCTTTTTGTCAGTATAGCACAAAAGCGCCCCCTTGTACAGATGCAAAAAAGCCTGGGCCCACGAGAACTCGTGAGTCCAGGCTCTTTTTGTTCTAATACGGTAGCCCGTATTCCATTACACCAGCTGGATGATGGCCATCTCGGCGGCGTCGCCGCGACGGGGACCCATCTTCAGCACACGGGTGTAACCGCCATTGCGGTCGGCGTACTTGGGGCCGATCTCGTCGAAGAGCTTCTTAGCCACATCCTCCTTGGTGATGTAGCTGAGCACCTGACGGTAAGAAGCCAGGTTGTTCTTCTTAGCCAGGGTGATCATCTTCTCGGCAATGGGGGCGACCTCCTTAGCGCGGGCGTAGGTGGTCTTGATCTGACCATTCTCCAGCAGGTAGGTGGTCATGGCGCGCAGCATGGCGCGGCGCTGATCGCTGGTCTTACCCAGTTTACGGTTCTGAGCCATTTTTAACACTCCTCCGACCTCGCGTTGCGAGATCTCATTCAAATTCGTTCTGGCACCCGGATGGGGGACACTTGCGTGTGGGTGAGGAGGAACGTTACATACCCTCTACCCTGCCTCCAGTGGGCCCCCGTGGATTTCTCCACGGGGAATCCTCACATTTTTTAGTTTTCCTCGCTGGCCAGGGACAGACCCATCATCGCCAGCTTGTTGATGACCTCTTCCAGGGACTTGCGGCCCAGGTTGCGCACCTTCATCATCTCGTCCTCGGTCTTGGAGATCAAGTCCTCCACGGTGTTGATGTTGGCCCGCTTGAGGCAGTTGAAGGAACGGACAGACAGGTCCAGCTCCTCGATGGTCAGCTCCAGCACCTTATCGCGCTGGGTCTCAGCCTTCTCCACCACGGTGGACTTGGAGCCCATGGTCTCAGAGAGATCGGTGAAGAGGGTGAAGTGGTCCAGCAGGATGCGGGCGCCCAGGGACACGGCGTCCCGGGCGGAGATGGTGCCGTTGGTCCAGACCTCCAGGGTCAGCTTGTCGTAGTCGGTGGCGTCTCCCACGCGGGTGTTCTCCACGGTGTAGTTGACCTTGCGCACAGGGGTGTACACAGAGTCCACGGGAATGACGCCGATGACCGTCTGAGCATTCTTGTTCCGGTCGGCGGTGACGTAGCCACGGCCCTGGGACAAGGTCAGCTCCATGTTCAGAGTGGCATCGGGGCCCAGAGTGGCGATGTGATGCTCAGGGTTGAGAATCTCCACATCGCTGTCGGCCTTGATGTCACCAGCCGTCACGACCCCCTCACCGGAGGCCTCGATATAGACGGTTTTGACCCCTTCGCTGTACAGCTTGGCAATGATGCCCTTGATGTTCAGAACGATCTGGGTCACGTCCTCCTTCACCCCGGGGATGGTGGAGAACTCGTGCTGGACGCCGGCGATTTTCACCGTGGTCACTGCGGTGCCGGGCAGAGAGGACAGAAGGATGCGGCGCAGGGAGTTGCCAATGGTGGTGCCGTAGCCCCGCTCCAGAGGCTCTACGACATACTTGCCGTAGGTCTCCTCACCCACGTTTTCGATGCACTCAATGCGCGGCTTCTGAATTTCTACCATATCGTGAATACCCTCCTTTTACTGTGGCGTAGCTTCCAAAACGGTTGCGAACTGCTTGAGTTGAGGGTGACGATTACTTGGAGTACAACTCCACGATCAGGTTGACAGCGACCTCGAAGTCGATATCCTCACGGGTGGGCATGGCCACGACCTTGCCCTGGAGGGGGGCGTTCTTGGTCTTCTCCAGCCAGGCGGGAGCGGCCACGAACTTATCCTCCTCCACCAGCTTCTTGAACTTGGCGGAAGAACGGCTCTTCTCGCACACGGCGATCTCCTCGCCCACCTTCACCAGGTAGGAGGGGATGTTCACGCGCTTGCCATTGACGGTGAAGTGGCCGTGGTTGACCAGCTGACGGGCCTCGCGGCGGGTGCTGGCCAGACCCAGACGGTACACCACGTTGTCCAGGCGGCGCTCCAGCAGGGTCATCAGCTCGTCGCCGGTGTTGCCCTTCATGCGGGCGGCCTTCTCATAGTAGGAACGGAACTGCTTCTCCAGCACGCCGTAGATGAACTTCACCTTCTGCTTCTCAGTCAGCTGCAGAGCGTACTCGCTCTTCTTGCTGCGGCGCTGGGGGCCGGGGTTCCGGTTGGACTCCTTATTCACGCCCATGGTGGCGGGAGAGATGCCCAGGGTTCTGCAACGCTTCAGATAGGGCTGCATATTCTTAGCCATATTGCTTTTCCTCCTTCCAGATTACACGCGGCGGCGCTTGGGGGGACGGCAGCCGTTGTGGGGCACGGGGGTCACGTCCTTGATCAGGGTGACTTCCAGGCCCACGGCCTGCAGAGCCCGGATGGCGGCCTCACGGCCCTGGCCGGGACCCTTGACGTACACCTCAACGCTCTTGAGGCCGCACTGCTCGATGGCAGCGTTGGCGGCAGTCTCAGCAGCGGTCTGGGCGGCGAAGGGGGTGGACTTACGAGAGCCACGGAAGCCCATCTCGCCGGAGGAAGCCCAGGACAGGGCGTTGCCCTGCATGTCGGTCACAGTAACCATGGTGTTGTTGAAGGAGGAACGGATGTGCACCTGACCCTTCTCCACGTTCTTGCGCTCACGACGGCGCTTGATCACTTTCTTAGCAGTAGCCATGTGTCTAATCCCTCCTTACTTCTTCTTGTTCGCCACAGTGCGCTTGGGACCCTTGCGGGTACGAGCGTTGGTCTTGGAACGCTGGCCGCGGACGGGCAAGCCCTTGCGGTGACGGACACCACGGTAGCAGCCGATCTCGGTCAGACGCTTGATGTCCATAGCCACATTCCGGCGCAGGTCGCCCTCCACCACGTAGTCGTGGCTGATGATCTCACGCAGCTTGGCCTCATCGGCGTCGGTGAGGTCCTTCACGCGGGTATCAGGGTTAATGCCAGCCTTCTCCAGAATCTTGGTAGCGCTGGTACGGCCAATGCCGTAGATATAGGTGAGTCCGATCTCGACTCGCTTCTCCTTAGGCAGATCAATGCCTGCAATACGTGCCATATTCTCCTTGCCCCTCCTTTAACCTTGTCTCTGCTTGTGCTTGGGGTTTTCACAAATGACCATTACTTTGCCCTTGCGCTTGATGATCTTGCACTTCTCGCACATGGGCTTGACAGACGGTCTTACTTTCATATCGGTTAACCTCCTGTGAATGCCTGATGGCCCCGAGTTGGGCGGAGGCAAGGCCCCGGCCCTTCTCGGTCGTGTTATCTCTTACTTGCTTCGCCAGGTGATGCGACCCCTGGTCAGGTCGTAGGGCGACATCTGTACGGTGACCTTGTCGCCGGGCAGGATGCGGATGAAGTTCATGCGCAGCTTGCCGGAAATGTGGGCCAGGATGATGTGTCCGTTCCCGATGTCCACATTGAAAGTCGTATTGGGCAGGGCCTCGGTGACGACGCCCTCCAGCTCGATCATATCGTCCTTCGCCAAAGCTTCATACCTCCATTTCGTCCCGGATGGCCGCCAACGCCGCCCGCAGCTCGCGGTTGCGGACAGGTTCGCCGGCCCGGACTTTTTCGATGGTTGGGTGTTGAAACTCTCCCACGCACTGAACGTGCTTGACGTTCTTGCGCTTGGGGTTCTCCACCCGCCGCCGCTTCCCATCTGCCAGCAGCACGAAGCTGCCATCCACTGCCAGGACACAGAACAGCTGGTCCTTGTCGTGGCCGCTGAGGGAGCGCACGATTTGGGCTTGTTGGAAACTCATGTCACATCTCTCCGCATTGGGTGAGAATCTCGACCTCTCCGTCGGTGATGAGTACGGTATTTTCGTAATGGGCCGCCAGAGAGCCGTCCACCGTCACGGTGGTCCAGCCGTCCTTGAGCACCTTTACCTGCCAGTCACCGGCACACACCATGGGCTCCACGGCAATGGTCATGCCGGGTTGGAGCCGGGGGCCGTGGCCAGCGGGACCGTAGTTGGGCACCTCGGGGGCCTCGTGGAGTTTCGCGCCCACACCGTGGCCAACGAAGTCGCGAACGACCGAGTAGCCGAAGCTCTCCACATACTTCTGAACGGCATGGGAGATGTCAGACACTCGTTGGCCGGCCTTGGCGTGCTTCATGCCTTCCCAGAAGCTCTGCTGGGTGACCTCGATGAGGCGCGCTGCCTCTTCGGAGATCTTCCCGCAGGGATAGGTGGCAGCACAGTCGCCGTGGAAACCATCGATGCAGGCACCCACGTCTACGCTGACGATGTCACCCTCCTTCAGCACCACCTTCTTGGAAGGGATGCCGTGGATGACCACGTCGTTGACCGAGATGCAGGCAGATCCAGAGAATCCGCCGTAGCCCAGGAAGGAAGGTTTCGCTCCCTGGCTCTCGATGAACTTGCGTACCGCGGTATCAATGTCTAAGGTCGTCACGCCGGGGGCCACCAGGCGCCCGGCCAGCTCTCTGGCCTGGGCGGCGATGCGGCCCGCGCGGCGCATTGCGTCCAGCTCTCTGGACGACTTGAGCGTAATCAGCTCCATCGTTTAGATCCCCAGAGCCTTCTCGATGACCTCAGTGGTGGCCTCGATGCTGGACTGATTGTCCACAGAGCAGAGCAGATTCCGCTCAGCATAGAACGCCTTGAGAGGCTCGGTCTCGGCATGATAGACCTCCAGGCGGTGCTGGACGGTCTCGGGCTTGTCGTCGTCCCGCAGCTCCAGGGTGCCGCCACACTTGTCGCACACGCCCTCCACCTTGGAAGGAGCGTTGACCACGTGGTAGGTGGCGCCGCAGGAAGCGCAGAAGCGGCGGCCGCTCATGCGCTTCTTGATCTCCTCGTCGGAGATCTCGATGGACAGGACGTGGTCGAACACCACGCCGGCCTGCTCCAGAGCCTCAGCCTGGGCGATGGTGCGGGGCACGCCGTCCAGAATGTAACCCTTAGAGCAGTCATCTTGGGCCAAGCGCTCAGCCACGATGCCGATGATGACCTGGTCGGGGACCAGTTTCCCGGCGTCCATGTAGCTCTTAGCCTCCAATCCCACGGGGGTGCCGTTCTTCACGGCAGAGCGCAGGATGTTACCAGTGGAAATGGTGGGGATACCCAGCTTCTCGCTCAAGATAGCGGCCTGAGTACCCTTACCGGCGCCAGGGGCGCCCAGCATAATCAGCTTCATCTCGTTCACCTTCTCCAATTACTCCAGGAAACCCTTGTAGTGACGCATCATCAGCTGAGCCTCCAGAACCTTCACGGTCTCCAGGGCGACGCCCACCACGATGATGATGGAAGTACCGCCGATGGCCAGGCTGTTGCCAGCGGAGCTGCCAAAGGCCAGCATGATGTTACCGGTGATGGCGGGCAGCAGGGCTACCACAGCCAGGTAGATGGCGCCGAACATGGTCAGGCGATTGATGACGCGGGCCAAGAAGTCAGCGGTGGGCTTGCCGGGACGGAAGCCGGGCACGAAGCCGCCGTTCTTCTTGAGGTTGTTGGCGATCTCCACGGGGTTGAACTGAATGGTGTTGTAGAAGTAGCTGAACACGATGATCAGCAGGAAGTACACCACGCAATAGATCAGGCCGTTGGAGTCAAACACCTTCAGGAAGGTGTTCCAGCCAGAGCCCTCGGTCTGAGCAGAGGGCACGAACATGCCGATGGTGGCGGGGATGGAGGCGATGGCCTGAGCGAAGATGATGGGCATCACGCCGGACATATTCACCTTGATGGGAATATGGCTGGACTGACCGCCGTACATCTTGCGACCCACCACGCGCTTGGCGTACTGCACGGGCACGCGGCGCTCGGAGTTGGTGATGAACACGATGAACACCACCAGCAGCAGAATACCCACCAGAATCAGGGGGATGAACGCGGGGTGCAGGGAGGCGGTGGTGGCGGAGGTGGAACCGGAGGCCCACACGCGCACGCCGTTGATCATGGAGGAGACCATGTGGGGTCCCCGGGCAATGATACCGCCGAACAGGATGATGGAAATACCGTTGCCCACACCGAACTCGGTGATCTGCTCGCCCAGCCACATCAGGAAGGCGGAGCCGGCAGTGAAGGCAAAGATGATAACGAAAGCGGGCCACAGGCCGTCAGCCACCAGTCCGTAGTAGCTGATGAGCTTGTAGTAGCCAAAGGCCTGAAGCAGGGCGATGGCCACAGTGGCGTAGCGAGTGATAGCGGCAATCTTCTTCTTGCCCTCCTCGCCCTCGTCCCGAGCCATCTTCTCCAGAGCGGGGATGGCGATGGTCAGCAGCTGCACAATGATGGAGCTGTTGATATAGGGCTGGATGGACAGAGCGAAGACGGTAGCCTGAGCAAAGGCGTCGCCGCTCATGACATTGAGCAGACCAAAGATACTGGAAGACTGAGAGGCCATGTAGGTCTTCAGAGATTCGGTATCAATGAAGGGAACGGGGATGGCAGAACCAACCCGGAAAATCAGCAGAGCAAAGATGGTAAACAGCAGCTTGTTGCGGAGCTCTTGCACCTTCCAGGCACTACGGATGGTCTGAATCATGTCAGATCACCTCCGCTGTACCGCCTGCCTTTTCGATCTTCTCTTTCGCGGAGGCGGAGAAAGCGGAAGCACGCACGGTGAGCTTCTTGGTGATCTCGCCGTTGCCCAGCACCTTAACACCGTACTCGCACTTGGAGAGGATGCCCTGCTCCAGCAGGTCGCAGACATTGACGGTGGCGCCATCCTCGAACTTGTTCAGAGCGGAGACATTGATGGTCTCCAGACGCTTGGCAAAAATGTTGTTAAAACCGCGCTTGGGCAGACGACGAGCCAGAGGCATCTGGCCGCCCTCGAAGCCCACACGGACACCGCCGCCGGAACGAGCCCACTGACCCTTGTGTCCACGGCCGGCAGTCTTGCCGTTACCGGAACCGGGGCCGCGGCCCTTGCGCTTGCCCACCTGAGTGGAACCAGCGGCGGGAGAGAGAGTATGCAGATTCATGTTGGGCACCTCCTTAGGCGTTCTCGGTGACCTGGAGCAGGTAACCGATGGCGGCAATCTTGCCGCGGGTAGCAGCGTTGTCGGGCTGCACGGTCACATCGCCGATGTGACGCAGGCCCAGAGCCTCGGCAGTGGCCTTGTGCTTGGCCAGACGGCCGTTCAGGCTCTTGACGAGCTTGATTTCAATGTTAGCCATAGTCGTGAGCCTCCTTAACCGATGATTTCTTCCACGCTCTTGCCGCGGATACGAGCGACTTCAGCGGGGCTGCGCAGAGCCTTCAGGCCAGCCATGGTGGCAGCCACCACGTTCTGGGGGTTGTTGGTGCGCAGGCACTTGGCACGGATGTCGGAGACACCCGCGGCCTCCATCACAGCACGCACGGGGCCGCCGGCGATGATACCGGTACCCTTGGAAGCGGGCTTGAGGAGCACACGGCCGGCGCCGAACTCACCGATGACCTCGTGGGGAATGGTGGTGCCGGACAGGGTCACGGTCACCATGTTCTTCTTGGCATCCTCGATGCCCTTGCGGATGGCCTCGGCCACCTCAGCGGCCTTGCCCAGGCCGTAGCCGACCTTGCCCTTCTCGTCGCCCACAACAACCAGGGCGGAGAACTTGGCCACACGGCCGCCCTTGACGGTCTTGGAGACGCGGTTGAGGTACACAACCTTCTCTACGAACTCCTTGGGTTCTTTCTCAAAACGAGCCATACTTTCTTCCTCCTCCCTTAGAACTGCAGGCCGCCCTCACGGGCGCCCTCGGCCAGAGCCTTCACGCGGCCGTGGTACAGGTAGCCACCACGGTCAAACACAACGGTCTCAATGCCCTTGGCACGGGCGCGCTCGGCAATGGCCTCGCCCACCTTCTTGGCAGCTTCGCAGTTGCTGCCGGAGCCTTCAAAGCCCTTCTCCAGGGAAGAAGCGGAAACCAGGGTCACACCCTTGGTGTCGTCGATGATCTGAGCATAGATGTTGGTCTCGCTGCGGAACACATTCAGACGGGGACGCTCGGAGGTGCCGGACACCTTACCACGAACGCGCTTATGACGATGCAGGCGCTGAGCCTTAGTGTTGGGTCTGTTAATCATAATCGGCACACCTCCTTAATTACTTCTTAGCACCGGTCTTACCAACCTTGCGGCGGATGACCTCGTCAGAGTACTTAATACCCTTACCCTTGTAGGGCTCGGGGGGACGCTTCTCGCGGACCTTGGCAGCGAACTGGCCGACCAGCTGCTTGTCATAGCCGGAGATGATGATCTGGTTCTGGTTGGGAACCTCGATGGTGATGCCCTCGGGAGCCTCCATGATGACCTGGTGAGAGAAGCCCAGGTTCATCACCAGCTTGCCGCCCTCCAGAGCCACACGGTAACCTACGCCGTTGACGTCCAGGGACTTCTTGTAGCCCTCGGTGACACCCACGATCATGTTGTGCACCAGGGTGCGGGTCAGACCGTGGAGCGCACGGTTCTCCTTCAGATCGTTGGGACGGGTGACGGTGATGACGCCGTCAGCCAGAGTGATGGTCATGTTGGGGTGGAACTGCTCCACCAGGGTGCCCTTGGGGCCCTTGACGGTGACCACGTTGTTGTCAGCAATGCTTACCTCCACGCCGGCGGGGACGGCGATAGGAGCTCTACCAATTCTAGACATTCCTATACCCTCCTTACCAAACGAAAGCCAGGACTTCGCCGCCGACATGGGCCTCGCGGGCCTTCTTGTCGGTCATGACGCCCTTGGAAGTGGACACGATAGCAATGCCCAGGCCACGGAGCACGCGGGGCAGCTCCTCAGCGCCAGCGTACACACGCAGGCCGGGCTTGGACACCCGGCGCAGACCAGTGATGGCCTTCTCCTTGCCGGGCTGCACATACTTCAGAGTGATGCGGATGACACCCTGGGTACCATCGTTGATGGTCTGGAAGTTCTTGATATAGCCCTCGTCCAGCAGAATCTGAGCGATGGCCTTCTTCATGTTAGAAGCAGGAACATCCACGGTGTCATGCTTTGCGTTGTTCGCGTTGCGGATGCGAGTGAGCATATCCGCAATGGGATCGGTGATTTGCATGATTTTTACCTCCTATAAAATTTACGGGCTTGATGCCCGTACAGGCGGAAAGGTATCGAAGGCTAGGTTGGTTCCTCCGACCTTTTGTCCGTCTTTTCCCACGCTGGGGGTCTCTTTTACCATTGGCACGGTGGCCAACGATTTATTATAACATGCCCATAGGCGGGGGTGCAACCCCCCGCCTGGGACTTGTTATCCAAATTTTTCTCCGGTATTCGACCGTTTTGCGGCAAATTACCAGGAGGCCTTCTTCACGCCAGGAATCTGGCCCTTGTAGGCCAGCTCGCGGAAGCAGATACGGCAGATGCCGTAGTCCCGGAGGTAAGCGTGGGGGCGACCGCAGATCTTGCAGCGGTTGTAGCGGCGGCTGGAGAACTTGGGCTCAGCCTGCTGCTTGAGAATCATAGACTTCTTAGCCATAGCTGGTTTCTCCTTCCATTAACCGTTGGTGGTGAAGGGAGCGCCCAGGAGAGTCAGCAGCTCCTTGGCCTCCTCGTCCGTCTTAGCAGTGGTGCAGATGACGATGTCCATACCACGGATCTTGTCGATCTTATCGTACTCGATCTCGGGGAAGATCAGCTGCTCCTTCAGGCCCAGGGCGTAGTTGCCGCGGCCGTCGAAGGCGTTGGGGTTGATGCCACGGAAGTCACGCACACGGGGCAGGGCCACGTTGAACAGACGATCCATGAACTCCCACATCTTGTCCTGGCGCAGGGTGACCTTAGCGCCGATGGGCATGCCCTCACGGAGCTTGAAGTTAGCCACGGACTTCTTGGCCCGGGTGATGACGGGCTTCTGGCCGGTGATGGTGGCCAGGTCGTTGACCACGCTCTCCAGCACCTTGGCGTTGTCGCGGGCCTCACCACAGCCCACGTTCACCACGATCTTGTGGATGCGGGGGATCTCCATGGTGGACTTGTAGCCGAACTTCTGCATCAGAGCAGGAGCGATCTCGGCATTGTACTTAGCCTTCAGATTGGGGTTAGCCATTTTCTATACTCCTCCTCTTTCTCAGATTTCAGCGCCGCAGTGCTTGCACACGCGCACCTTCTTGCCGTCCACGATCTTGTGGGCGACGCGGGTGGCCTTGTTGCACTTGGGGCACACGGTCATAACCTTGCAGGCGTAGATGGGGGTCTCCTTCTTGACGATGCCACCCTCCTCGCCCTGACGGCGAGCCTTCTGGTGACGGGTAGCGACGCTGACGCCCTCCACGACCACCTTGCCGGCCTCGGGGTTGACGGACAGGACCTTGCCCTGCTTGCCCTTGTCCTTACCGGACAGGACAACCACGGTATCGTTCTTCTTTACGTTCATACTCATACCTCGTAACCCCCCTCTTACAGCACTTCGGGAGCCAGGGACAGGATCTTCATGTAGTCCTTGTCACGCAGCTCACGAGCCACTGGGCCAAAGATACGGGTGCCGCGGGGGTTCTTGTCGTCGCGGATGATAACGGCGGCATTGTCGTCGAAACGCACATAGCTGCCGTCGGCACGGCGCACGCCGCGCTTGGAGCGGACGATAACGGCCTTGACCACTTCGCCCTTCTTCACGGTGCCGCCGGGAGCGGCCTTGCGTACGGAGGCGACCACCACGTCGCCGATGTTACCAAACTTGCGCTTGGAGCCGCCCAGTACGCGGATGGTCTTGATCTCCTTGGCGCCGGTGTTGTCGGCAACCTTCAGATAGCTTTCTTCCTGAATCATACTGGCACCTCCTTCTTACTTCGCCTTCTCGATGATCTCAACCACGCGCCAGCGCTTGTCCTTGGACAGGGGGCGGGTCTCCATCACACGAACACGGTCACCTACGCCGCACTGGTTCAGCTCGTCGTGAGCCTTCAGCTTGTAGGTGCGCTTGACAATCTTCTTATACAGAGGGTGGGCCACGCGGTCGGCGATGGCGACCACCACGGTCTTATCCATCTTATCCGAAACCACCAGGCCGACTCTGGTCTTACGAGAAGAGGTTCTCACTTCGCTCATCGTTTACTCCTCCTTATCGGCCCTGCTGCTCACGCAGGATGGTCTTGACTCGGGCAATGTCTTTCTTAACCTCTGCGATGCGGATGGGATTTTCCAGCTGATTGGTGGCGTGCTGAAGACGGAGGTTGAACAGGTCCTTCTTCAGCTCCACCAGCTTGGTCTCCAGCTCGGTTGCGCTCATCTTACGGACTTCGTTAGCTTTCATCTTCATTCACCACCATTCGTCTCTTTCTTGATAATCTTGCACTTGACAGGCAGCTTGTGGCTGGCCAGACGGAGGGCCTCACGGGCGACCTCCTCGGAAACGCCGGCGATCTCGAACATGACACGGCCGGGCTTGACAACGGCAACCCAGTACTCGGGAGCGCCCTTACCGGAACCCATTCGGGTACCCAGGGCCTTCTTGGTCACGGGCTTGTCGGGGAAGATCTTGATCCAGACCTTACCGCCACGCTTGGTGTAACGGGTCATGGCCACACGGGCGGCCTCGATCTGGTTACCGGTGATCCAAGCGGGCTCGGTGGTCACCAGGCCGAACTCACCGTAAGCGATGGTGTTGCCACGGGTGGCGACGCCGGTCATACGACCACGGTGCACGCGGCGATATTTCACTCTCTTAGGCAGCAGCATTACTGGGCGCCTCCTTCCTTAGCAGCGGGACGGCCCTGGCGGTTGCCACCATTGCGGTTGAAGCCGCCCTGGCGACGGTCACCACCGTTGCGGCGATCGCCATTGCGGCGGTCACGACGGGGGCGCTGCTCACGCTCTTTGTAGTTCTTGGTGTCGATGGTGCGGGGAGTGGTGCGCAGGGTCTGAGTCAGAACCTCGCCCTTGTAGATCCACACCTTGATGCCGATGCGGCCATAAGTGGTGGCAGCCTCAGCAAAGCCGTACTCGATGTCGGCACGCAGGGTCTGCAGGGGGATGGTGCCGTCGTGGTACTGCTCGGTGCGGGCGATCTCAGCGCCGTTGAGACGGCCGGAAGCCTGCACCTTGATGCCCAGGGCGCCCATGCGCATCGCGCGGCCCATGGCGTTCTTCATAGCGCGGCGGAACGCGATGCGCTTCTCCAGCTGCTGAGCGATGTTCTCAGCCACCAGCTGAGCGTTGGTGTCCACGTTCTTGACCTCAACGATGTTGAGAGCCACGGGCTTGCCCAGCTTCTTCTCCAGCTCCACGCGCAGCTTCTCGATCTCCTCGCCGCCCTTGCCGATGACGACACCGGGACGGGCGCAGTGCACATAGATGCGGATCTTGGCGTTGTCACGCTCGATCTCGATCTTGGGCACGCCGGCGGAGTAGAGCCGCTTCTTCAGATCGCGGCGGAGATTGTAGTCCTCAACCAGGAGGTCGCCCACTTTCTCATTGCGGGCATACCAACGGGAGTCCCAGTCTTTGATGACGCCCACGCGAAGGCCGTGGGGGTTAACTTTCTGTCCCATTACTCTTTGACCTCCTTACTTAGCGCTCTTTGACCACAACGGTCACGTGAGAAGTTCTCTTGTTGATGCGATAGGCACGACCCTGGGCCCGGGGCATGAAGCGCTTGATGATGGGGCCGGGGGTGGCGAAGGTGGCAGCAACGTACAGCTTCTCGGGGTCCATGCCGTGGTTGTTCTCGGCATTGGCGGCGGCGCTGTTGACCAGCTTCATCAGGGGCTCAGCAGCGGCCTTGGGGGTCAGAGCCAGGATGGCGTTGGCCTGAGCAATGCTCTTGCCACGGATCAGGTCGCACAGAATGCCGACCTTGCGGGGAGAGATACGAATGTATCTCAGTGTTGCTTTAGCTTCCATTCTATCTCTCCTCCTTACTTACCAGTCTTGCTGCCAGCGTGACCCTTGAAGGTACGGGTGGGAGCAAACTCGCCCAGCTTGTGGCCGACCATGTCCTCGGTGACGTACACGGGCACGTGCTTGCGGCCATCATGCACAGCAAAGGTGTGGCCCACGAAGGAGGGGAAGATGGTGGAGGCGCGGCTCCAGGTCTTCAGAACCTTCTTCTCGTTGGCCTTGTTCATTTCGTCGACCCGCTTCAGCAGCTCGGGAGCGCAAAAGGGGCCTTTCTTGATACTTCTGCTCATCTTTTACTGCCTCCTTACTTACCGTTACGACGCTTGACGATGAACTTGTCGGTGGGGTTCTTCTTCTTGCGGGTCTTGTAACCCATAGCAGGCTTGCCCCAGGGAGTGACAGGACCGGGACGGCCCACGGGGCTCTTGCCCTCACCACCGCCGTGGGGGTGGTCATTGGGGTTCATGACGGAGCCACGCACGGTGGGACGCCAGCCCATGTGACGCTTACGGCCGGCCTTACCGATGTGGATGTTGGCCCAGTCGGTGTTGCCAACCTGGCCGATGGTGGCCTTGCACTCCTCACGGATGAGGCGGACCTCGCCGGAGGGCAGACGCACCTGAGCCATGCCGTTCTCCTTAGCCATCAGCTGAGCGGCCACGCCAGCGGAACGAACCAGCTGAGCGCCCTTGCCGGGATACAGCTCGATGCAGTGGATCATTTCACCCACGGGGATGTTGGCGATGGGCAGGCAGTTGCCGGGCAGGATGTCGGCGTCGGCGCCGGTCATGATGATGTGGCCGGCCTTGATGCCCACGGGAGCCAGGATATAGCGGCGCTCGCCGTCCTCATACTCGATGAGGGCGATGTTGGCGGAGCGGTTGGGGTCGTACTGCAGGTTGATGACGGTAGCGCTGCCCACCTTATCACGCTTGAAGTCGATGATACGGTACTTGCGCTTGTTGCCGCCGCCGCGGTGGCGGACGGTGATGCGGCCGTAGCTGTTACGGCCGGCGTGCTTCTGGAGCACCTCGGTGAGGGAGCGCTCCGGCTTGGCCTTCTTATCAATGCCCTCGAAGGCGGACACAGTCATGTGACGGCGGGAGGGCGTTGTGGGCTTGTATACGCGAATAGCCATAGTTCAATTTCCTCCTCTTACACCATACCCTCGAAGAACTCGATGGTCTTGGACTCCTCGGTCAGAGTCACAACGGCCTTCTTCCAGCTGGCCCGACGGCCCTGGGGATAACGGCCCATGCGCTTGACCTTACCCTGCATGTTCAGGGTGTTAACCTTCGCCACGTTCACGCCGAAGATCTCCTCGACTGCCTTGGCGATCTCGATCTTGTTGGCGTCCTTGGCGACCTCGAAGGTGTACTTCTTCTCGGTGGCCAGCATCATGGACTGCTCGGTGACGATGGGGCGCTTAATGATATCGTAAGCGGTCTTCATTAGGCGAACACCTCCTCGATGGTGGCCAGCGCAGCCTTGTCGATGATCAGCTGGTTGGCGTTGACAATGTCATAGACATTGATCAGGTTGGCGGGAGTGGTGACCACGCCGGGAATGTTGCGAGCGGACTTGACCACGTTGGCGCAGCTGGTGACAACCACAGCCTTGTCGGCCTCCACGGCGTTCAGGAAGCCCTGGAAGGTACGGGTCTTAATCTCGTTCATGCCCAGGCCGTCCACCACCAGCAGGTTGCCGGAGGCAGCCTTAGCGGACAGAACGGACTTCAGGGCCAGACGCTTCACCTTCTTGTTGAGGGTGTAGCTGTAATCGCGGGGCTTGGGAGCGAACACGATACCGCCGTGGGTCCACTGAGGAGCACGGGTGGAACCCTGACGGGCGTGACCGGTGCCCTTCTGGCGCCAGGGCTTGCGGCCGCCGCCGGAAACCTCGGCACGGGTCAGAGCGCTCTGAGTGCCCTGACGGCAGTTGGCCAGGTGATTCTTGACCACATCGTGAACGACGTACTGGTTGGGCTCGATGCCGAAGATGGACTCGGAGAGCTCGACCTCGCCGATCTGCTTACCGGCCATATCATAAAGGTTAGCTTTAGGCATTTGTCATTCTCTCCTTTCTTACTTGTTACGCGCAGAGGCCTTCTGGGGATTGACACGGGCGGAAGCCTTCTGAGGATTGACGCGGCCAGCCTCGGTGACCTTCTTCTCCATGACCTTCTTGACGGAGCTGCGCAGAGCGACCACGCCGCCCTTGGGGCCGGGGATAGCGCCGCGCACGGCAACCAGGCCCATCTCCTCGTCGACCACCACAACGTCCAGGTTCATCACAGTGACCTGCTCGTTGCCCATCTGGCCGGCGCCGATCTTGCCCTTGAAGATGCGGGAAGGATCGGTGCTGGAGCCCATAGAACCGGCGTGACGGTGCACAGGACCGGTACCGTGGGTATTCTTCAGGGTATGAGCGCCCCAGCGCTTGACGACGCCCTGATAGCCGTGACCCTTGCTGATGCCGGTCACGTCCACGCGATCGCCCACGGCGAACACGGTGGCGTTGATCTCGTCGCCCACGTTGAGCTCGGCGGCGTTATCCAGCTTGAACTCCTTCAGGACGCGCAGGACCTTGCCGGACTTCTTGCTGTGGCCCACCTCGGGCTTGGACAGCTTGCGCTCGGGAACTTCCTCAAATCCCAGCTGAACGGCGGTGTAGCCGTCCTTTTCCTCGGTCTTCTTCTGCACCACGGTGCAGGGGCCTGCCTGGATGACAGTGACCGGGATGACCTTGCCGGCTTCATCGAAGATCTGGGTCATGCCCAGCTTCTTGCCGATAATGGCCTTTTCCATGTGTATTCCTCCTTAATAAGGTTATTGGTTGAAAAACGTGAGACATTGGGTGCTCATTGGTTTTCCAACATGACCCGCTCACCTCAATTTCAGCGGTGAGCTGCGGGTACAACAAAGTTGTGTGAAATCAGGCTCTGTCTTACTTCTTAGAGTTTGATTTCAATGTCCACGCCGGCGGGCAGGTCCAGGCTCATCAGAGCCTCCACAGTCTTGGCAGAGGGCTTCACCACGTCGATCAGACGCTTGTGAGTGCGACGCTCAAACTGCTCACGGCTGTCCTTGTACTTGTGGACAGCGCGCAGGATGGTGACCACTTCCTTCTTGGTGGGCAGGGGGATGGGGCCGGAGACGGTGGCGCCGGAGCGCTTGGCGGTCTCCACGATCTTCTCGGCGGCCTGGTCGATCAGCTGATGATCGTAAGCCTTGAGCCGAATGCGAATCATTTCTTTCTGAGCTGCCATTTGGGTTTTCCTCCTTAATAACATACGAAGTGATGATTGGTCGTCCCTTCGTACGGTGAAAAACTCCGTCCACGTTTCCGTGCGTATCACTCTGGGGCATGAATAAAACCGGCACAAAAGCTGGCCGGTTTCACCCATTTCCCGGCGATATACGCCGTGAACTGAGTCTCTCAGCCGCCCGATTCTCGGACATACTCCGCGGAAGTTACCTCGTTTTCACGAGCAATCTCCCGCATCATCGCATAGTGCACCCTTTGCAGGCGCTTGATTATTGTACTATATACACTTTGTAAAGTCAAGGGAAAATTCAAGTTTTTTCGCTGCAAACTCCGCCAGTTCCCGGGGAAAACCAGGGGGTTTTTGTGTGCAGTTTGACCTTTGCTTTTCCGGCCCCCAGGCCCTCGAAACCTCTGCCGCTCTCTTGACGTTTCCGCCCCCCATGCGGCGCTGTGGTAGGGGCCGTGGCTTGCCCGGCCCGTGGCCACCCCGGCATTGCCCCGGGGGATTCGGGAGGGGCAAGCCCCTCCCCTACGCCCATCAACGCAGGAAATGCACCGATGTTAGGGCTGCCTCAATCAAAATCCGTGCCGCCCAGCGGCACACCACACTTCTTCACTATTCACTCTTCACTATTCACTCTTCACTTTTCATTAACCACAGCATCCGCCCCCGCATCCACCGCTGCAACCGCAAGAACTCCCCTGCCCCTCTCTCAGATGGCTGGGCAGAGACTCGTCCTCCTCAATCCACTCCTTCTCCACATCCACAATGCGGTACTCCGTCTCCGTATCCCGGATGACCAGCTGGGAGATGCCCGCGTTGATGATGAGGCGGCGGCACATGGAGCAGGAGGTGGACCCGGCCAGAAGGGTGCGGGTCTTGGGGTCCACGCACACCATATATAAGGCAGCCCCCAGCACTTCCCGGCGGGAGGCAGAGATGATGGCGTTGGCCTCGGCGTGCACCGAACGGCACAGCTCGTACCGCTCCCCAGAGGGGATGTTCATGGCCTCCCGGGTGCAGTAGCCCAAATCGATGCAGTTTTTCCGGCCCCGGGGGGCGCCGTTGTAGCCGGTGGACACGATCTCGTCGTTTTGGACGATGATGGCCCCATAGTGGCGGCGCAGGCAGGTGGAGCGCTCGGACACCGTCTGTGCAATGTCCAGATAATAGTTTGTCTTGTCAATGCGTGGCATGGGACCATCCCTCCATATTTCGTACTGCCTGCCATTATATCAGCCTTTTTTCCGTGACACAACGGTCAAATTCACATTTTGTTTACCGTTACCCCATTGACGTTGCCAAACGTTGCGATTATCATAATAGTAACAATACAGCGACGCCTTAGGCTGTCAGGAGGTAAGAACCTGTGATTCGTCAATATCTCAGCCGTTTTATGACTGGCCGCTATGGCATGGACCAACTCAATCTGTTTCTCACGGTCACCTATCTGGTGCTCTACCTGGTGTTTTTCCTCACCGGGCTGTGGGTGCTGGACATGATCGTACTGGTACTATTACTGGTGGTGCTGTTTCGGATGCTGTCCCGGGACATCTACCGCCGTCAGGCAGAAAACACCCGGTTTCTCCAGATTGTCCGGCCCATCCAACATAAATTCCGCACCTTCCGCACCCGGATGAAAGACCGGGAGCACCGTTACTTCAAGTGCCCCAGCTGCGGCCAGCAGATGCGGGTGCCCCGGGGCAAGGGACGTATCACCGTCCACTGCCGCTCCTGCGGGGCCACCTTCGAGGAAAAAAGTTAAAAAAATGGGTCGGACGAACGTCCGACCCATTTTTTATGGAATTACTTGTTCTGGTTGGGCTGCTTGACCTGCACAGAGTCCTTGGTCATGGGACGGCGCAGCAGGCGGAAGTTGGGCATACCGCCGGCCTCGCACACCCGGCTGACCAGGGTGTCGGCGTAGCAGAACAGCTGCTCGTAGCAGCGCACGTGGAACTCCTTCTTATCGTCGTCGGTGACCTCACCAGTGACCTGGAACAGGCCCACCAGCTCCACAGAGGCGAAGAAACGGTGATCGGGGTTGTCGGTCTTGTCCTTCACGCACTGATACAGCTTGGCCACGCACTTGGTGGAGTCCGCGTTGTACTTAACGGTGAAATTGGAGTTGTTCTCCAGCTGGACCTGCCCAGCCTTGTCCAGCTTGTTGAAAAACTGGAGGTCCTCCAGCTTGTAGGAAAGCATTTGCAAATCTGCCATGGTTGGCACCTCGCCCTTCTTGTTGATTTTTCCTGTGTTCCATTGTACCATAGAGATACCATGGCCGGACGTCTCTGACGCCCCTCGCCTTTGGCGACACTGCCGCTATTGTACCATAACTTGACAGGGTGTGCAACCGTCCTTGTGTAAATTTCTCTCTCTTTTGCACACACGCCCCCTGGCTTTTCGAGGTGATTTTTATGAATGATACCATTGCCGCCATTGCCACCGGGCACCAGGCCACTGCCATCGGCATCCTCCGCCTCTCGGGGCCCCAGGCCATTTCCGCCCTGGACCAGGTGTTTACCCCCGCCAGCGGCAAGCCCATGGCAGAGCAGCCCAACCGCCTGCTGGTGTACGGCACCCTCCACGACGCCCAGGGCAACGCCCTGGACCACTGCCTGGCCACCGTCTCCCGTGGCCCCCACAGCTATACGGGAGAGGACACCGCCGAGCTGCAATGCCACGGCTCCCCGGTGCTGCTGACCATGGCCCTAGAGGCCCTGTTTGCCTGTGGGGTGCGCCAGGCCCAGGCGGGCGAGTTCACCCGGCGGGCCTTCCTGGCGGGAAAAATGGATTTGACCCGCACCGAGGCGGTGGCAGACCTCATCCACGCCGAGACCCAGGGGGCGGTGTATCAGGCCGCCGGACAGCTGGGGGGCGCTCTGGCCCAGGTCATTGAGGACATCTACCACCAGCTCACCGCCCTCATGGCCCACTTCCACGCCGTCCTGGACTACCCCGACGAGGACATCGACCCCTTCGAGGCCCAGGAGATCAACCACACCCTGGGCCAGACGGAGAAACAGCTGGATCAGCTCACCGCCACCTACCAGCGGGGCAAAGCCCTGGTGGAGGGCATTCCCTGCGCCATCGTGGGCAAGCCCAACGCCGGAAAATCCACCCTGTTCAACGCCCTGTTGGGCTATGACCGGGCCATCGTCACCCCCATCGCCGGCACCACCCGGGACACCGTGGAGGAGCGGCTGAACCTGGGCGGCGTGCTGCTGCGCCTCATCGACACCGCCGGGCTGCGGGACAGCGACGACCAGGTGGAGCAGCTGGGGGTGGAGCGCAGCCGGGAAGCCCTGCGCCGCTCCGAGTTGACCCTGGTGGTGGTGGACGCCTCCCGGCCCCGGGACGAGGAGGAGGAAGAGCTGCTGCGGCTGGCCGCCCAGAACGGCCCCACCATCCTGGTGTACAACAAGGAGGACCTGCCCTCCGCCGCTCCCCTGCCCCAGCCCCCCGCCGGAGTGGAGACGGTGACCCTGTCCGCCCTCACCGGGGACGGCATCGACCAGCTGGAGCTGGCCATTGGCCGCCTGTTCCCCCACGACCCCGGCCTGCGCCCCGGAGCGCTCCTCACCAATGCCCGCCAGGCCCAGGCCGCCGCCCAGGCCCGGGACTGCCTCACCCGTGCCCAGCTGGCCCTCCAGGCCGGGCTCTCCCCCGACGCCGTCCTCACCGATGTGGAAGACGCCCTCCAATATCTGGGCCAGCTCACCGGGCGTGTGGTGCGGGACGACATTACTTCCCAAATTTTCCAGCGCTTTTGCGTGGGTAAATGACAGTTTTTGTCACTTTTTAGGGGTTGACACCATATCTATGGATAGCCTTCCACAACTCACACACCATGTGGAAAACTTTGTGGAAGCTGTGGAAGTCTCTCTCACCGGGAAAGGCAGACCGCCTTTCCCGGTGTCTTTTTTTGCACCCTGCTGCGCGCATTTTTGTCCGCCACAGGCGGCCAAAACCACACTTGCAGGGCGAGAAGTATGGGATCCCATGCGCATGTCCTGGGATCCCATGCATTTCAATGTTTCCCGCCTGGCGGCGGGAACTCTGCGAGGCTTTTCCCCCCTTCCCTGCCACACAGGCCGCTATAGGTGGTGGGTTGTTTCCCGTTCCTTGCCGATGTTTGGCTATCCTGGGGGGATACTGGACTTTTCTCTCCCCCTGTGCTAAGATGCTCTCATCCCCACCCAGGGGAGAGAAAGAGAGAGAGTTTATGAACAAGAAAATTTCCAACGCCTACGCTGGGTTTGCCCAGCGCCTGGGGTTGCAGATGGACCCCAGCGGTGGCCTGTACGGCCAGCGGGGCGGCTACGCCTGGACCATCTTCGCCCCGGACCCCCGCTACCCCTATCAGCTTTTGGTGACCACCCCCGCCCGCCGGGCTGCCGGAGCCCTGAACAAGGAGGACGTGCGCCAGTTCAGACGGGAGCACAAAGAGGTTTTTATCTTCAACCAGCGGCAAAATGACGTCTCCATCACCGTCCGGGTCAAGGGGGCCAAGGGCGGCGAGCGGCTGGAGTCGGCCATGAACGCCTTCATCGAGCTGCTGCGCACCCAGTCCTTCCGGCCCTGCTGCCAGAACTGCGGCCAGGAGTTGCCTGTGGAGGGCTACTTTGTCTCCGGCGGCTACATGCAGGTGTGCGACAGCTGCGCCCAGGCTCTGAAGCAGTCCCACAACACCGCCCAGACCCAGAGAGCCCAGAAGAGCGAAAATGTGGCGGGCGGCATCGTGGGCAGCCTCATCGGCTCCCTGTTGGGAGTGCTGTGCATCGTCCTGCTCAGCCAGTTGGGGGTTGTAGCCGCCCTGTCCGGCCTCATCATGGCCGTGTGTACCCTCAAGGGCTATGAGATGCTGGGGGGCAAGCTGTCCAACCGTGGTATTGTCATCAGCATTGTGGTGATGATCGTCATGACCTTTGTGGGCGACCGGATCGACTGGGCCATTCTGGTGTCTCAGCAGCTGGAAATGCCCCTGCCCATGGCCTTCCAGGCCGTGCCCGTGCTGCTGGCCGAGGAGATCATCGTGCCCTCTGCCTATTGGACCAACCTGGTGCTGCTGTATGTATTCATGTTGGGCGGCGCTGTGCCCACCATCCGCAGCTCCATCCGCAACCGCCGATTTGTGGATGTGGTGTACCGCCTGGGCCACCCGCCGGTGGAACTGTAAGGAAAAAGCCGCTGTGCAAAGGCTGCACAGCGGCTTTTTTGTCTCAGTTGCGGGTTGTTAAGCGGTCTGCCACCACCCGGGCAGCCTTGACGCCGGAGGCGCCCGCCTGGGCCAGGCCACGGGTGACACCGGCGCCGTCGCCCACGGCGAAGAAGCCGGGCAGGGCGGTCTCCAGCTGGTTGGACAGGGAGATGCGGGCGGAGTAGAACTTCACCTCGGCACCATACAGCAGGGTGTCGTAGTTGGCGGTACCAGGGGCCAGCTTGTCCAGGGCGTAGATCATCTCGATGATGTCGTCCAGCTGCCGCTTGGGCAGAGCCAGGGACAGATCGCCGGGGACGGCGGCGGTGAGAGTGGGCCGCACAAAGGACTTGGACAGGCGGTGCTCATTGGTGCGGATGCCGGACACCAGGTCCCCGAACCGCTGCACCAGCACGCCACCCGCCAGCATGTTGGACAGAGAGGCGATGTGCTTGCCGTAGCGGTAGGGCTCATTGAAGGGCTGGGTGAACCGGTTGGACACCAACAGAGCGAAGTTGGTGTTGCGGCTTTGCAGCTTGGGGTCGGAGTAGGAGTGGCCATTGACGGTGTTGATGCCCTCCACGTTCTCCGCCACCACGTGACCGTAGGGGTTCATGCAGAAGGTGCGCACCGAGTCGCCGTACTGCTTGGTGCGGTAGACCAGCTTGGACTCGTACACCACGTCGGTGATGTGCTCGAAGACGGTGGCGGGCAGCTCCACCCGCACGCCGATGTCCACCTGGTTGTTGATGAGCTCCAGCCCCAGCCCCTTGCACTGGTTGGCAAACCACTCCGCGCCGGAGCGGCCAGGAGCAGCGATGAGATAGGGGGCGTTGAAGGTGTCCCCGTTCTCGCTGGCCAGGGTGTAGGTGCCGTCGGCCTCCACGGTGATGGAGCGGATGGCGGTGCGGAACCGGAAGTCGTGATTGTCCCGGATGTGCTCATAGATGTTGGTCAAAATGCGCAGGTTGTTCTCGGTGCCCAGGTGCTTGCACCGGGCCTGGAGCAGGTGCAGGTCGAACTCCAGGGCCTTTTTCTCCAGCTCCCGGGCCTGGGGCGTGGTGGTGGAGAAGCACTGGGTAGTGGCGCCGTGCTGGACATTGATGGAGTCCACGTAGTCGATGAGCTCCATCACCTCTTCCTGGCTGAGGAAGTCGGTGAGCCAGCCGCCGAAATCGGTGGTAAAGTTAAATTTGCCATCGGAGAAGGCCCCGGCTCCGCCGAAGCCGCACATGGTGTCGCACACCTTGCAGTTGATGCAGGCCTTCACTTTGCCCGCCACAATGGGACAGCTGCGGTGGTAGATATCGGCGCCCTGGTCCACCACCAGCACCTTGGCCTCGGGACAGCGCAGCGCCAGCTCATAGGCGGCAAAAATGCCCGCCTCTCCGGTGCCAAGCACCATAACATCATAACGATTGGTCATGAACGTTCCTCATTTCCGTAATAGTAGGGGCAAAGCCCCGATGCAGTATAGCAGAGGTTTGGGATTGTTGCAATGGAGTTTTCTGTCAAGAAAGGCCCCTTCGACTAAAATCCGTGCCGCTATGCGGCACACCTTACTTCTTCACTCTTCACTATTACCTATTCCCTGCCCGTTATCCTTCCCCGGTACCAGCCCGTCACCCCGTGTTTTTTCACCAGGTAGCCCCGGCTGCATTCGGTAACCAGGGCCAGCCGGTCCCCGGCCTGGATGGGAAGCTCATAGTCGGTGGTGTCCTCGGTGTGGGTCAGGCCGTCGCTCTGGCGGGTGTACAGGTAGTGGCGCAAAATCCACATCTCCCGCCCGGTGGACACATGGCGGCACCAGCACACGTCCTCCCCCTCCTCTAAAATCTCCACCACGCTGTCGCTCCAGCGGATGTTAAAGGAATCCTGGGATGGCGCCTGGTCATCCAGGGCCGTCACCACCGGCAGGCCGTCATAGGCCACATAGTCCATGTGCTCCTGGGTGATGTCGGGGATGATAAGGGCGTTGAGCTGGCCGTCCACCTTGAGCACACAGCCGCCGTCAATGGACACGATGTGCTGGTCCTCTTTCATCCACGGCCGGGCCACGGGAATGTCGGTGCGGTAGAGGGTCACTGGCCAGTGGCCCACCACCACCCAGTGGTGGAAGTTCCGGCCCTGGCCCACAAAGTTGTCGTTTTTCATGCAGCCGTAGGCGGGCAGGGACTCCAGGTCCTCCTCCCGGTCAATGCCGCCGTGGACAAAAATGTACCGCCCTGCCTGTAGGATGTGGGCCATCCCCCGCAAATATGCCACCTCCCGGGGCATTTTTTCCAAAATCTCCGCCCGTAGCTGGGGCAGGTCCTCCGGCCCCTGGGGATGCAGCCCCAGCTCTGCCCCCATCTGGAGGATGAGGGAGCGTCGGTCCCAGGTGCGAAACACCGGCCAGAGGGCCTCGTCGATGCCGGGCCGTCCCTCCAAAAAGATGAGGTCCAGGTGATCGCAGTTGCCGCACAGGGGGTACACGGTGTGGGTCTCCCCCAGCTCCATGAGATAGCGCAGCAGGCCCAGGCTCTCCTCCCCTTTTTCAAACAAGTCTCCCACCAGGATGAGCACATCTTCAGGGGAAAATTCGGCTTTTTTCAGCACACCCCGAAAAAAGGGCAGGTTTCCGTGGATATCGCTGATGGCCAGCACCCGTCTGCCCGGGGCAATGTCAGGCCGTAGGACCTTAGCTGTGGAACTCATGGGACTCATCCTTCCGTGTGGCATGTATTCCCTTTTATCATATCACGACTTCTCCCCCGGTGCAAAAGAAACCCGCCGCAAGGCGGAGTGAAAAAAACCGTTTACTTCATCGCTTCAATGTGTTAGGATAAACGTATCAGAAACTACCCATCCACAAGGAGGAGCCTATGCCCAAAGTAGCGAGCAAGGAGCGCAGCATGGCGCTGTATGAGAGCATTGTGCAGCTGAAGAGCGTGGAGGAGTGTTGCGCCTTTTTTGATGATTTGTGTACCGTGGGAGAGCTGCGGGCCATGGAGCAGCGGTATGACGTGGCCCGCCTGCTGGACCAGGGGCTGGTGTACACCGAGATTCTGGAGAAGACCGGGGCCAGCTCCGCCACCATCAGCCGGGTCAACCGGATTTTCTCCTTCGGCACCGGAGGCATGCACCGGATGATTCAGCGGCAGAAAGAGGACCAGGAGCCCTCAGAATAACGTCCCAACAACAAGCAGGAGGAAGCGCCAGCTTTGGCTCTTCCTCCCATTGTCCATACACAGCCCGGTCTTCATCTTGACATTCCTCCGAAAACGGGCTATCATATAAGCGAAGGGTGCTACCGGTGACGGTTGTCCCCCAGCGTTTACTTAAGAAGTAACCGGAAGTTTGGGAGACTGGCGGTTACTTCTTTTTTATGTTCTGAAACAGAGCAATTATCCCCACGACTAAAATGCCAATCTGAATCAAATCAGAAAATGTCACATATGTCACCGGGACCACCCCCTTTCTCAGGGGGCAAGAAGCACCCCCTTATGAAGCAGGGGGGACAAACCGCCAACCGTATGGTAGCACCCACATCATGATACCGGATATGACACAAAATAGCAAGCCCCCAGGCCGTTTGGCCTGGGGGCTTGTCTTATTTTGCTTATTTGAAGTACTCAGCGCCGGACTCGAAGATGGGCTGCATCTTGTCGCCCACGATGTTCACGCCCACATGGGGCCCCCGCCGCTCGGAGTGGCCCATCTTGCCGAACACCCGGCCATCGGGGGAGAAAATACCCTCAATGGCGCACACCGAGCCGTTGGGGTTGCCCACCATGTCCATGGTGGGGGCTCCGGTGAGGGGGTTGACGTACTGGGTGGCCACCTGGCCGTTGGCGATGAGCTGCTCCACCACGTTCTCGGGGGCCACGAAGCGGCCCTCGCCGTGGGAGATGGCGATGGAGTGCAGGTCGCCCACCTGGCTCTTGAGCATCCAGGGAGACCGGACGGAAGCCACACGGGTGGTGACGTAGCGGCTCTGGTGGCGGCCGATGGTGTTATAGGTCAGAGTGGGGCAGCTGTCGTCCATGTCCCGAATCTCGCCGTAGGGCACCAGGCCCAGCTTGATGAGGGCCTGGAAGCCGTTGCAGATGCCCAGCATCAGGCCGTCCCGATGTCGAAGCAGGTCGTGGACCGCATCGGTGAGCCGGGGGTTGCGGAAGAAGGAGCAGATGAACTTGGCGGAGCCGTCGGGCTCGTCGCCGCCGGAGAAGCCACCGGGCACAAAGATGATCTGGCTTCTGGCAATGGCTTTCTCCAGCTCCACAGCGGACTGCTGGAGGTCCTCGGCGGTGAGGTTGCGCACCACCACGATCTCCGCCTCCATGCCGGCCCGCACACAGGCCCGGGCGGAGTCAAACTCACAGTTGGTGCCGGGGAACACGGGGATGACCACCCGGGGCTTGGCAATGGAGGCGCTGAACACGGCGGGAGAGCGCTTCTCACAGGAGATGGTCTCCACGTCGCCGGACAGGCCCGCATCGGTGGGGTACACGGTCTCCAGCACGCTGTCGTTGAGCTCCAGCAGCTCGGCGATGGGGGCAGTGTCGTCACCGATGGTGACGGCACCGGACTCGTCGGTGTAGCCCAGCAGCACGCCGCCCTCCACCTCCTCGGTGCACTCGGCAATGATCATGCCGGGACAGGGCGTGTACCAGGGGGCGTTGACACCGTCGGCGGCTTTGAAGCCCACGCCGTTGCCGAAGGCCATCTTCATGACGCCCTCGGCCACGCCGTTCTCCACGGCCCAGGCGGCGGCCACCTTTCCGG
The DNA here is from genome assembly GCF_012027765.1 of Pseudoflavonifractor sp. SW1122. Taxonomy (NCBI): domain Bacteria; kingdom Bacillati; phylum Bacillota; class Clostridia; order Eubacteriales; family Oscillospiraceae; genus Pseudoflavonifractor; species Pseudoflavonifractor sp. SW1122. The sequence goes on from NZ_SJOS01000011.1 coordinate 41,699, forward strand.
TGCGGCACAGGGCGTGGAACTGCTCAAAGGCGTTGCGGTGACCGGCGTAGTCGGTGAGGTCGGCCCCGCCGAAGAGGTACACGGGGTGGCCAGCGGCCTTAAACTCCTGGGTGATGACCTCGCCCGCCTTCACAGGGGCGATGGCAAAGGAGATGAGGGTGGGGGGCACGTCCAGTTCCATGAAGGAGCCGGACATGGAGTCCTTGCCGCCGATGGCGGCACAGTTCAGGCCCAGCTGAGCGTCCAGAGCGCCCAGCAGCGCCTGGAAGGGCTTGCCCCAGCGCTTGGCCTCGTCCCGGAGCTTCTCAAAGAACTCCTGGAAGGTGAGGTAAGCACGGGTGTAGTCGGCGCCAGCGGCCACAATCTTGGCCACGGAGGTGACCACGCTGGCCTGAGCCCCCAGGTAGGGGTCGGCGCTCATCCAGTCGGGGTCAAAGCCCCAGGCCATGAGGCTGGCCTGGTCGGTCTCCTGGCCGGGCTCCACGGGGAACAGGGCGGCCATGGCCTGGGCGGGGGTGCGCTGGGTTTTGCCGCCAAAGGGCATGAGCACGCTGCCAGCGCCGATGGAGCCGTCGAACCGCTCGGTAAGGCCACGGCGGGAGGCGCTCTTCAAGCTCCCGGCCATATCCCGCAGGGTGTTGGCCCCGTCCACAGGCTTCACGGTGCCCTGGGGCACCTCCACCTGGGCGTGCTTGACGGCGCCGTTGGTGTTCAAAAAGGCTCGGCTCAGGTTGGCGATGGTCTGGCCCTTCCAGGTCATGACCATGCGGGGGCTCTCGGTGACCACAGCCACCTGGTACGCCTCCAGGTTCTCGCTCGCTGCGGCGGCCATGAAGGCGGCGGCGTCCTCGGGGGCCACCACCACGGCCATACGCTCCTGGCTCTCGCTGATGGCCAGCTCAGTGCCGTCCAGGCCGTCGTATTTCTTGCGCACGGCGTCCAGGTCGATGGTCAGGCCGTCGGCCAGCTCACCGATGGCCACGGACACACCGCCAGCGCCGAAGTCGTTGCAGCGCTTGATGAGGCGGGTCACGTCGCCCCGGCGGAACAGACGCTGAATCTTCCGCTCCTCGGGGGCGTTGCCCTTCTGCACCTCACTGGCCATGGTGGACAGAGAGGTCATGTTGTGGCTCTTGGAGGAGCCGGTGGCACCGCCGATGCCGTCCCGGCCGGTGCGGCCGCCCAGCAGGATGACCACGTCACCGGGGGCGGGCACTTCCCGGCGCACGTGGCTGGCGGGAGCGGCACCCACCACAGCGCCGCACTCCATGCGCTTGGCGATGTAGCCGGGGTGATAGACCTCGGCCACGTGTCCGGTAGCCAGGCCGATCTGGTTGCCGTAAGAGGAGTAGCCCGCGGCAGCGGTCTGGGCGATCTTGCGCTGGGGCAGCTTGCCGGGGATGGTGTCCGAGAAGGGCACGGTGGGGTCGCCGCCGCCGGTGACACGCATGGCCTGGTGGACATACACACGGCCGGACAGGGGGTCCCGGATACAGCCGCCGATGCAGGTGGCCGCGCCGCCGAAGGGCTCAATCTCGGTGGGATGGTTGTGGGTCTCGTTTTTGAACATCAGGAGCCAGTCCTGCTCCTTGCCGTCCACCTGGGCGGGGACGTGGATGGAGCAGGCGTTGATCTCCTCGCTCTCGTCCAGCTCAGGAAGCATGCCCCGCTTTTTCAGGGTCTTGGCGCCGATGGTGGCCAGGTCCATGAGGGTCTGGGGCCGCTTGTCCGCCTTCTCCTGGCCGTACACCTCCACCCGGGCGTCCAGGTAGCGCTGATAGGCGGCCTTCACGTCGTCCCGCTTGACACTGACGCTGTCCAAGTGGGTGGAGAAGGTGGTGTGGCGGCAGTGGTCGGACCAATAGGTGTCCACCACCCGCACCTCGGTGAGGGTGGGGTCCCGCCCCTCCTCGTCCCGGAAATAGGTCTGGAGGAAGGTCAGGTCGGAGAGGTCCATGGCCAGGCCGTACTGGGCCAGCAGCTCTTCCAGCCCCTCCCGGTCCAGCTGAGTAAAGCCGTGGAGCACAGGCACCGCCTCGGGCACGGGGTACTGGCCCTGGAGGGTCTCGGGCTTGTCCAGGGAAGCCTCACGGCTCTCCACGGGGTTGATGAGGTGGCCACGAATCTTGTCCAGCTGCTCCTCGGTGAGGGTGCCCTCCAGCACGTACACGGTGGCGCAGCGCACGGTGGGGCGCTCGCCGCCGGTCATCATCTGGAAGCACTGGGCGCAGGAGTCTGCCCGCTGGTCATACTGGCCGGGCAGGGCCTCCACAGCCACGATGGTGTGGGGCTCCTGGGGCAGCTGGGGCATCTCCTCATCCCAAATGCCGTCCACCTGGGGCTCCGAGAGGATGGTGGTGCGGGCGGCGTCGTAGACGCTGCGCTCCACTCCCTCCACGTCGTAGCGGCGGATGACCCGCACCCCGGTGAGGGAGTCCACCCCCAGGGGGCCTTTCAGCTCTCCCATCAGGTGCCCTGCCTCCACGTCAAAGCCGGGCTTCTTTTCCACAAAGCAGCGAAATACCTTGCTCATTGCCACACTCTCCCTTATTTATCTTTGTCTTGCTGTTGGATACCAGCGTTTTTATCTTCCACGGACGACCAGATCGTCCACTGATCCACATTCGCATAGAGATTTGACTGGGTGGGGGTCACCCCCGTCACCAGGCCCCACCGCACCAGCAGGGAACCCCGTAAAAAACAGATGGGAGCCAGCGGGGTCTGCTGGGCAAAGCCCGCCAGATAGGCCTCCAGCTCCGTCTCTCCCCCGGTCCTGCGCCAGGCGTTGAGCAGCTCCTGCACCTCGCTCTGGGTGCCCCCATAGCTCAAGGACCCGGTGAGCAGAGCGGTGAGGTCAAAATCCGAAGTGAGCTGCACCTGACCCAGGTACAAATCAAAATTGCCCCGCTCCAGGGCGGACACATAGTCCTCCCAGGCCAGGGACTTCACCGTTACGGTAAACCCCGCCCCCTCCAGCTGATTGGCCACAGCCTGGGCCACCTGCTGCCGGGTAGAGTTGTCCTCGTTGACGATGAGGGTGAGGCTCCCCCCGGTACTCTCCTCCGTGCCCCCCTGGGTCCACTCCGGCAGCTCCCCCCACGCCGGGGAGATGGGCCATGGGGTGGGGTTCCCGTGGCCGGACAGCTGCACCTGCACCAGGCTGTCCCGGTTCAGGGCCGAGGAGATGCGCTGGCGCACTCCGGCGTCGGCACACGCCCCTCGCTGGGTCTGAAAGCCCAGGTATAAAAGCTGGCTGGTGGGGTAGTCGGACACCTCACAGGTGCCGGAGTAGCCCAGGGCATTGGGGTCGGAAAACTGGGTGGTGGCCATCCACACCTCGCCGCTGTCAAAGGCGGCCTTGCGCCGGTCCGGGGTGCTCACCTCCACCAGGGGGATGGTCTGGGCGGGCAGGGCGTCCACCTGCCCGCTGTAAGGGTTGGCCACCAGGGCCCCATCCTGCAACAGGTAGGGCCCGGTGCCCAAGGGGTCCTGTCCCTCCCGCTCCAGCACCACCGGAATATCCAGCAGGGCGGGCAGGTTGGCGTTGGGGCGGGACAGGGTGATGGTGAGGGTATAGGTCCCGGTCTGGGCCACCCCAGTGACGCCGGACAGGCGGTTTTGGTACCGGGTGGCGGTGCGGGCGGTCTCCAGGGAGGAGACCACATGGGCGGCGGTGAGGGGGGTGCCGTCGGAGAAGCACACCCCCTGGGCCACCTCCACCGTCCAGGTCAGGCCGTCGGACCCGGCGGTGGCCCCGGCAGCCAGCCGGGGCTGGGGCTGGAAACTCTGGTCCAGCTCATACAGGCCCTGGTACACCAATCCCCCCAGCTCCAAATTCGCCCCGTTGGTGCCCGTGATGGGGTGCATGGTCTGTTTGGGGTCATAGGCCAGGGAAAAGGTCCCGGTCTGGACCGGCTGCACCGTCCCGGTGGGGGCGGCCGACGGGGCCGGGTTTTCCTCCGTGGCGGCGGTACAGCCGGACAGGAGCAGCGCCCCCGCCACGGCCAGGGCCGCTAGTTGGGTCTTGCGTCTCATTTCAAACCAATGGCGGCGGCCATGGAGCCCCGGTTGGTGCCCACACAGCGATGGCTCCAGAACAGGTCCGGGTGGCAGCTGGTGCACAGCTCACAGACGCCGATGTTCTCGGTGGGCACGCCCGCCTTTTCCAGGCGCATGGCGTTGATGCCCTTCAAATCCACGGAATACTTCCCGTTTTCCTGGATGTGCAGGTACTTGAGCACCGGGGTGGAGAAGGCGGACATCATGGCGTTGGGCACGTCCTCATGGGTCTCAAAGCAGCAGGGGCCGATGCCCGGGCCGATGGCGGCCAGGATGTTCTGGGGGTCACAGCCGTATACCTCCTCCATCTTGCGCACCACCGCCCCGGCGATGTCGGCGGCGGTGCCCCGCCACCCGGCGTGGGCGGCGGCCACCACCTGGCGCACCGGGTCATAGTACAAGATGGGCAGGCAGTCGGCGGAGAAGATCACCAGGGTCACCCCGGGCAGGTCGGTGACCAGGCCGTCGGCCTCGTAGTTCACCTTCTCGTAGGGGTCCTCCTTCACGTCCGCCTTGGTGATCACCCGCACATGGTTTTCATGGACCTGGTTGGACATGGCCACCCGGGACCCCTGGGCCCCGATGGCCTCCAGAAACCGGCGGTAGTTCTCCCGCACATGGTCCGGGTCGTCCCCCCGGCTCACGCCCAGGTTCAGGGACGCCCACATGCCCTCTGAGATGCCGCCCAAGCGGGTGGAGAAGCCGTGGGCCACGCCCCCGGCCTGTTCCATCTCCTCAGAGGCCAAAAAGACCACAGATTGATGTTGCTTCTGGACAATTGTCATGGTGGGTTACCTCCCGGTGATTGGGTCACAAAGGTTACTCTTCCCCGTGGTGGTACTGCTCGCAGGTGCACTTCTTCCACTTCAGGCCGGACCCGCAGGGGCAGGGGTCGTTGCGGCCGATCTTCACCGTCTTCTTGGTGGGCTGCTGGGTCACGGTGTTGTCCGAACCGCCGGACTCGCCGGTGACCTTGGCCACACGCTGACGCTGGATGCCCTGGTTGGTGCGGATGCGGGCGGAGTACAGACGCCGCAGGGTCTCCTCCTGGATGGCGGCGATCATCTCCTCGAACATGTCGTAGCCTTCCCGCTTGTACTCCACCACGGGGTCAGACTGGCCGTAAGCCCGCAGGCCGATGCCCTGGCGCAGCTCGGTCATGGCGTCGATGTGGTCCATCCAGTACTCATCCACCACGCGCAGCAGGATGACCCGCTCCAGCTCACCCATGGGGTTCTGAATGGCGGTCTGGCCCAGTTCCGCCAGCTGCTGGGCAATGGAGTCGGCCTGGTGCTCGTAGTTGGCATGGGCCAGCTCCAGCAGCTTGTCGGTGAGGGCCTGGGTGGACAGGCTCCCCAGCTGTCCCTTCACATCGTCCAGCTGCTGGGCGGTAAACATCACGTTGACCCAGGGGGCCATGGCCACCTTGAAGCCAGCCTCGTCCAGCTTGCCCTGCTCTCCGGTGTGTCCGGCGATGAGGTTGGTGACGGTGGTGGTGAGCATGTTCTCAATGGCGGCGTGGACGTCCTCGCCGTCCAGCACCTGGCGGCGCTGCTTGTAGATGACCTCACGCTGGGTGTTCATCACGTCGTCGTACTCCAGCACGGTCTTACGGATCTGGAAGTTCTGAGACTCCACCTTCCGCTGGGCCTTCTCGATGGCGTTGGACAGCATCTTCTGGTCCAGGGGGGTGTCCTCGTCCACGCCCAGCTTATCCATGACGCTCTGAATCCAGTCGGAGGCGAACAGGCGGAGGATGTCGTCCTCCAGAGACAGGAAGAAGCAGCTCTCGCCGGGGTCGCCCTGACGGCCGGCACGGCCGCGCAGCTGGTTGTCGATACGGCGGGACTCGTGGCGCTCGGTGCCCAGGATGTACAATCCACCCACTTCCCGGACCTTCTCGGCCTCTTCCTTGATCTCGGCCTTGAACTGGGCCTCAGCCTGGGCGAAGGCCTCACGGGCGGCGAGAATCTCCTCGTTGTCGGTGTCGGCGTGGCCGTCGCACTCGGCTAAAAGCTCGTCGCTCATGCCCTGGCGGCGGAGCAGCGCCTTGGCCATGTACTCGGCGTTACCGCCCAGCATAATATCGGTACCACGGCCGGCCATGTTGGTGGCCACGGTGACGGCGCCCAGCTTACCGGCCTGGGCCACGATCTCCGCTTCCTTGTCGTGGTGCTTGGCGTTCAACACGTTGTGGGGAATGCCCTCCCGGGTCAGCAGCTTGCTCACCAGCTCGGAGATCTCAATGGACACGGTACCCACCAGCACAGGCTGGCCCTTCTCGTGGCACTCCTTGATCTGACGGACCACAGCCCGGTACTTGCCGGCCTGGGTCTTGTACACCTGGTCGGGGTGGTCCACACGGGCCACGGGGCGGTTGGTGGGAATCTCCACGATATCCAGGGAGTAGATCTGGCCGAACTCCTCCTCCTCGGTCATGGCGGTACCGGTCATACCGGACAGCTTGTCGTAGAGGCGGAAGTAGTTCTGGAAGGTGATGGTGGCCAGGGTCTTGGACTCGTGGGCCACGGTGACGTGCTCCTTGGCCTCGATGGCCTGGTGCAAGCCCTCGTTATAGCGGCGGCCGTACATGAGACGGCCGGTGAACTCGTCGACGATGATGACCTCGCCGTCCTTCACCACGTAGTCAATGTCCCGGCGCATGACGCCACGGGCCTTGATGGCCTGGTTGATGTGGTGGGACAGGGTGGTGTTCTCGGGGTCGGACAGGTTCTCCAGGTTGAACTGCTGCTCGGCCTTGGCCACGCCACGGGCGGTGAGGGTGGCGGTGCGGGCCTTCTCGTCCACGATGTAGTCGGCGTCGATGTTGACGTCCTCCTCCTCCTTGGCGTCCACGGAGGCCACCCGCTGGCAGGTCAGACGGGCCACGAAGTTATCCACCAGTTGGTAGAGCTGGGTGGACTTCTCGCCCTGACCGGAGATGATCAGAGGGGTACGGGCCTCGTCGATGAGGATGGAGTCCACCTCGTCCACGATGGCGAAGCTGTGGCCACGCTGCACCAGCTCCTTGGAGTAGATGGCCATGTTGTCTCGCAGGTAGTCGAAGCCGAACTCGTTGTTGGTGCCGTAGGTGATGTCAGCGGCGTAGGCGGCCTTCTTGGCCTCCTTGTCCACGCCGTGGATGACCAGGCCCACAGTCAGCCCCAGGAATCGGTACACCTTACCCATCCACTCCGAGTCACGCTTGGCCAGGTAGTCGTTGACGGTGATGATGTGCACGCCCTTGCCGGACAGGCCGTTCAAGTAGGCGGGCAGGGTGGCCACCAGGGTCTTACCTTCACCGGTGCGCATCTCGGCGATACGGCCCTGGTGGAGGATGATGCCGCCGATGAGCTGCACCCGATAGGGACGCATACCCAGAACACGCCAGTCTGCCTCCCGACACACGGCAAAGGCCTCGGGGAGAATGTCGTCCAGGGTCTCGCCGTTGGCCAGACGGGCCTTAAACTCGTCGGTTTTTGCCCGCAGCTGCTGGTCGGTGAGGGCCTTCATTTCCTCTTCCAGGGCCTCAATTTTATCCACGAGGGGGGTGAGCGCCTTGACCGCCCGTTGGGACGGGGTGCCAAATATTTTCGTAAACAAACCCATGTTGCGCGCTTCCTTTCTGGTTCAGTGCTTGGGTAGAAAAACCCATTTTAACTTATGTAGTATACCATACTCCCCCACGAGAAAAAAGAGGAAATTGAAAATAACGTATGGTTTTCTCCTGAAGCCCCCGGAGAAACAAAGAGACGAAGGATGCGTATCCACACCCTCCGTCGATCTCTCTATGCTTTCTGTGTGTGCTGGGCCAGTCGCCGGACCAGGGCCGCCACATGGGCCAAAGTCTCCTGGTCCAGATTCTTCAAATCCTCCACCACCGGTCCCAGCTGGGCGGGATAGAGATTGCCCCGGTCAAAAAACTCCTGGGGCGTGATGCCAAAATACTCGCAGATATAGAACAACCCCTGGAGAGACGGCAATGATTTTCCATTCTCAATCTGGTTGATATAGCTATTGTTTTGTCCCAGAGACAGGGACATATCCCGGGCGGAAACCTTTTTCTCCGTGCGCAGCTGGGCAATGCGCCCTTGGGTAAATTCCTCGTACACGGCAACCGCCTCCCTTCTCGGTTTGTTCTTGCTTCATTTTATCCTGTGCCTATGCCAAAAATACAATATTTAATCCCTCTTGTGTATTGACATGCAAGATTAAATCCTTTATTCTTGCTTATAGCGACGGTTAAAATCTGTATATGGAGGCGCAAATGGGTATGCAGACAAAAACATGCTGTGTTACAGGACACCGAAACATTTCAGACCAACAGCTTCCCTTGGTGAAACAACAGCTACAAGAGGCTGTACAACAGGCCATTGCAGACGGTTATACCCGATTTTTATCCGGTTTTGCCAATGGCGCAGACTTGATATTTGCCGCTGTCGTAGCCGATGCAAAAGCCCAAAACCCAGAGCTGCTCTTGGAAGCTGCTATTCCCTATGAAGGACGATTAAATTCAAAACATGCAGATTTTTATCCTCTGTTACAGACATGTGACCGTGTGTATGTAGCATGTGAGCAGTATGTACCATCTTGTTTTATGAAGCGCAACCGATACATGGTAGAAGCGTCTCAGCGTATCATCGCAGTCTACGATGGCCGCAAATCCGGTGGAACCTTTCATACCATACGTTACGCCCACAAACTGGAACGAGAGATACAGTTTATTCGAATTTAAATCTATCACTACCCAACAAACAAGGCCGCTCCGCTTTGTCTTCTTCTTCTGGTGCGTCCGGCCCTCGGCGGCCGGGAAGCGGCCGCATGCCACCAGACTTGAGGCCCTGGCAATGGAAGGGAAACCTGCCAGCGGAGCAGGCACACCCCAGAGATGTGATACGCCATCTATGTGACCCCTCCAGGCCCAGGGCCGACTACGGCCCCACCGCACAAAACAACATAAAACCATTGGGGTTTCAAAAGGGGCGTGCCCCTTTTGTGGCTTTTTGTCCATTTTGGCCACTCAAAATGGACCCCCAGCGGGGAGCGTCCCCGCCAGGCTGGCAAGCCTGAAACAGGGGCGGTTAGACGGGTCTGCCTAGCGGCAGACAGCTCCCCCTGCACCGGGGGTGCTCTGCGCCTGGAGGTGCATCTAAATTCCCACCCCTTTATGCACCACTTTACTGTACAAAATTCCCCTTGACACTGTCCGCATGTGGCGGTATAATGTCCATCACAACAAAACAAAAGCAGACGAAGCGTGCAGGAAAAGGCCAGGGTCGGCCTACCGAAGGAGTGACACTCTCAGGTTCCCCGGGACACGGGGTGAGGACTGTACGTGGATGTAACTCTGGAGAAGCTCAGCAATGAGTGCCGAAGGTGCAACGTGGGGACCGCTGGTTCCCGCCAATCTCTCAGGCAAAAGGACAGAGGAAATCATACGCCAACGCACCCGCTCCCCGTTGGGGCGCAGGTGCCAGCACCGTCATTTCCTCAGGTTGCGGAGTATTCCATCCGCAACCTGTTTTTGTTTTGTCAAAAACAGCTCGAGGAGAGGATTCAACATGGTTCAGCAATTGGAAGCCGCACTTTTACCCGTGGTCAACGCCTTAAATGACTACCTATCCAGCTACATTCTGGTGTTTCTGCTCATTGGCGTTGGCCTGTTCTACTCCATCCGCACCCGGTTTGTGCAGGTGCGCTGCTTTGGCGAGGGCATGAAACAGGTCTTTGGCAACCTGTCCCTGCGGGGCGGGGCCCAGGCCCAAGGCATGAGCTCCTTCCAGGCCCTGGCCACCGCCATCGCCGCCCAGGTGGGCACCGGCAACATCGTGGGCGCCTCCGGCGCCATCCTCACCGGCGGCCCCGGGGCCATCTTCTGGATGTGGATCATCGCCTTCTTCGGCATGGCCACCATTTACGCCGAGGCCACCCTGGCCATCCACACCCGGGTCATTGACCAGGACGGCCACATCCACGGCGGCCCGGTGTACTACATCACCACCGCCTTCCGGGGCGCCTTCGGCAAGTTTCTGGCCGGGTTCTTCGCCGTGGCCATCATCCTGGCCCTGGGCTTTATGGGCTGCATGGTCCAGTCCAACTCCATCGGCTCCACCTTCCAGACCGCCTTTGGCGTGCCCTCCTGGGTGATGGGCGTGGTGCTGGTGGTCATCTGCGCCTTCATCTTCCTGGGCGGCGTGCAGCGTCTGGCCGCCGTCACCGAGAAGCTGGTGCCCATCATGGCCGCCATCTTCCTGCTGGGTGCTCTGGCCGTACTGGTGGCCCGCATCGCCTACCTGCCCGAGACCTTCGCCATGATCTTCCGCTACGCCTTCCAGCCCCAGGCCATCATCGGCGGCGGCTTCGGCTACGCCATCAAGACCGCCGTCAGCCAGGGCGCCAAGCGGGGCCTGTTCTCCAATGAGGCGGGCATGGGCTCCACCCCCCACGCCCACGCCCAGGCCAACGTGAAAGACCCCCACGAGCAGGGCGTGGTGGCCATGGTGGGCGTGTTCATCGACACCTTCGTGGTGCTCACCCTCAACGCCCTGGTGGTCATCTCCACCCTGTACACCTCCGACGGCCCCTTGGCCGGCGGCTATGTGGGGGACGTCACCGCCACCCTCAACAGCGCCAACCTGGCCCAGACCGCCTTTGGCACCGTGTTCGGCGCCCACTTCGGGGCCATCTTCGTGGCCATCTGCCTGTTCTTCTTTGCCTTCTCCACCGTGTTGGGCTGGAACCTGTTCGGTAAGATCAACGTGATGTACCTCTTCGGCAAAAAGGCTGCCCCTGTCTACGGGGTGCTGGCCCTGGTGTTCATCTTCCTGGGCACCACCATGTCCAACGACCTGGTGTGGGGCCTCACCGACCTGTTCAACAACCTCATGGTCATCCCCAACGCCATCGCCCTGTTTGCCCTGTCCTCCATCGTGGTGGGCATCGCCAAACGCCGGGGAAACGCCCTGAAATAATGGGAATTTCCCTATAGTTTCCCCGTCCCCCCTCCACTCCCCCGGTCAGGTTTGCCAAAAATCTTCGGATTGGTTGACAACCCTGCCCGGGGGAGATATAATACCGCCAAAATGAACCACTGATAGAGGCGCGGTGCCAATGGGCATCCCACACATAAGCCTGGAAGGGCGTGGGGTGCGAGGTGTCACCGCCGAAGGGCAAAGGGGCTTCCACCCTCTTTGTGCCTGGGCCGTCGGGAAATACCCGGCGGACTGTCACACCCCCTGGTGTGAAGCGCTATCATGGCAAGCCAAAAGTTCCCGTCCCCCACAGTGTGGGCGGGGGTTTGTTGACCATGATCGCATCACGCGGTTCATGGTCTTTTTGTTTACTCGAAAAAAGAAGGAGAGAGGAACCCCCATGAAACAGAAACTCTTTGCCCTGCTCCTGGCGGTGGCGCTGGTGCTGTCCCTGGCGGCCTGTACCGCCAGCCCCTCGGACTCCGGCTCCAACACCTCTGCCAGCCAGGCACCGGCCGCGGACGTCCCCGACGTCCCCGACTTCACCGACGTGGACACCTCCACCATCCCCGGATTGGAGGACGGCGTGCTCACCGTGGGTATGGAGTGCGCCTACGCCCCCTACAACTGGATGCAGATGGACGACTCCAACGGAGCCGTGCCCATCTCCAACGTGTCCGGGTCCTACGCCAACGGCTACGACGTGATGATCGCCAAGCGCATCTGTGAGGCCTACGGCTGGGAGCTGGAAGTGGTGTCCAGCTCCTGGGACTCCCTGACCCCCGCCGTCCAGGCGGGCACCATGGACGCCAACATCGCCGGCCAGTCCATGACCGCCGACCGGATGAAGGAAGTGGACATGGCTGGCCCCTACTACTACGCCACCATCGTGTGCCTGACCTCCAAGGACAGCCCCTACGCCTCCGCCACCTCCATTGCCGACCTGGCCGGGGGCATCTGCACCGCCCAGTCCGGCACCATCTGGTATGACTCCTGTCTGCCCCAGATTCCCGACGCCAACATTCTGTCCCCCGCCGACAACGCCCCTGCCATGATTATGCAGCTGCAAACCGGCATGGCCGACTTCATCTGCACCGACATGCCCACCGCCAAGGGCGCCGCCGCCAAGGACGACAACCTGGTGGTGCTGGACTTCTCCGGCACCGACGGGGACTTCCAGTTTGAGACCGAGGCCGAGCGGGCGGAGAACGTGAACATCGGCATCTCGGTCAAGAAGGGCAACACCCAGCTCAAGGACGCCATGGACGCCGTGCTCTCCCAGCTCACAGCGGAGGACTTTGACGCCATCATGGACCAGGCCATCGCCGCCCAGCCCGCCACCGACGACACCGACGCCAACCTCTTTGTCAAGCTGGGCCGCGACATGGCCCAGCTGTGGAGCGAGTACCACACCGGCTACCTCAAGGGCATCTTGAACACCCTGGTGCTGGCCGTGGCCGCCACCGTCATTGGATGTGTCATCGGCCTGGTGTGCGGCATTCTGAACACCATCCCCTACGCCAAGCAGGACCCCCTGCCCAAGCGGGTCATCCTCAAGGTGATTCGGGCCCTGGTGCGCATCTATGTGGAGGTGTTCCGCGGCACTCCCATGGTGCTGCAAGCGGTGTTCATCTACTACGGCCTGCCCTACTTCACCAATGGCTCGGTGGCCTTCCGGGGGGCTGAAGGCATCTGGCTGGCCTCCATCATCGTGGTGTCCATCAACACCGGCGCCTACATGGCCGAGTCGGTGCGTGGCGGTATCATCTCCATTGATCCCGGCCAGACCGAGGGCGCCCGGGCCATCGGCATGAATCACTTCCAGACCATGACCTCGGTGATCCTGCCCCAGGCCATCCGCAACATCATCCCCCAGATCGGCAACAACTTCATCATCAACATCAAGGATACGTCCGTGATGTTTATCATCAGCTTCACCGAGTTCTTCGCCTTCCACCGCTACATCGTGGGCGTGAACAACCTGTACTTCCCCTCCGCCGCCATCGAGATGATCGGCTACCTGACCATGACCCTGCTGGCCTCTGCGGCGCTGCGGCTCATTGAGAAGCGCATGGACGGCTCGGACAACTACGAGCTGGTGCAGGTGGACGCCCTGACCATGTCCGCCGGAACCTACAACCACCCCAACCGCACCAATCCCTTTGACAAAGACTGAGAAGGAGGACACGGATATGAACGACGCAATTTTGGAAATCAAGCATCTGTCCAAGTCCTTTGGCAATCATGAGGTGCTGAAAGATATCGACTTCACCGTCCGACCCGGAGACGTGACCTCCATCATCGGTGCCTCCGGCTCGGGCAAGTCCACCCTGCTGCGGTGCATCAACCTCCTGGAGACCCCCTCCGCCGGAGACATCCTCTTCCACGGGGAGAACATCACCGCCCGGGGCTTCAACCCCTGCCGCTACCGCTCCCAGGTGGGCATGGTGTTCCAGTCCTTCAACCTGTTCAACAACATGACCGTGCTGGAAAACTGCATGGTAGGCCAGGTGAAGGTGCTGAAAAAGTCTAAGGCGGAGGCCAAGGAAAACGCCATGAAGTACTTGGAGCAGGTGGGCATGGCCCCCTACATCAACGCCCGGCCCCGGCAGATCTCCGGCGGCCAGCGCCAGCGTGTGGCCATCGCCCGGGCCCTGGCCATGGAGCCGGAGGTGCTGCTCTTCGACGAGCCCACCTCCGCCCTGGACCCGGAGATGGTGGGCGAGGTGCTCTCGGTGATGAAGGACCTGGCCTCCCAGGGCATGACCATGCTGGTGGTGACCCACGAGATGGCCTTCGCCCGGGACGTGTCCAACCATGTGGTGTTCATGGCCGACGGAGTCATCTGCGAGCAGGGCGACCCCAAGGACGTGTTCACCAACCCCCGGCAGACCCGCACCCGGGAGTTTTTGGCCCGATTCATGGGAGAATGAGAAACCCGCCCCGGCAGAGTGCAAACGTTGTACTCCGCCGGGGCGAGTTTTAATGAATAATGAAAAATGAATCGTGAATAAGTATGGTGTGCCCCACAGTGGCACGGATTTTAATTTGAGGTGGAGACTTGAGGGCAGTTTCCCCTTGCCAACTTGGCCGCGATTTAGTACAATAAAGGTTGACAGTTTGTAAAGAAGGAGGGCTTCCATATGACGAGAGATGAAGCCTTTGAATTTTTAGACCGCACCGCCCGGGGCATTGCCGAGATGTTCGGCTCCTCCTGTGAGACCCTGGTGCACGACATGGGAGTCCCCTCCCATCCCATTTTGTCCATCTATAACGGCCATGTCTCCGGCCGGGAGGTGGGCTCCACCATGGATATCCTGGGCATCGGCCTGGAGCTGGACGCCGACTCCTCGGTGACAGATTTTGTCAACCTTGCCGCCACTACCCCCGACGGACGCCAGACCAAATCCTCCACCTTCCACATGATCGGGGAGGACTACAACCTGGCCCTGGGCATCAACTTTGACTACACCTCTCTGGTGTTTGCCAACCGCATTCTGGTGGACCTGATGAGCGCCAGCTCGGACTTGCAGTCCGCCCTGTGGCAGGAGGGGGACTCCAAGCAGCTGGCCGACCTCTTCGAGCGGTGCCTGGCCGCCCTGGGCAAGCCGGTGGACGCTCTGAACAAGAAGGACCGCCTGCGCATGATCGCCATGCTGGAGCAGAAAAACGCCTTCTCCTTCCGCAAATCCGTGCCCTATGTGGCCAAGCACCTGGGGGTGTCCCGGTACACGGTGTACAAGTACCTGGGCGAGCTGGCCGAGCACAGCGAGGAGGAATAATCCCCCTTTCTTCCCTTGTTTTTTCCGCCTCGGTGGACTACAATGTGGAATAGTTGTACATTCGTTTACATAAGGAGATCATACATCATGTATCGTGAACAGTTAGAAGCTTATTTTCAGGACAAGCAGGACATGCTGGTGGACGCTGTGTGCCGCCTGGTGTCCATTGACAGCGTGGAGGGCGAGCCCGCGCCCGGCGCTCCCTTCGGCCCCGGCCCTGCCGCCGCGCTGGAAGAGGGCCTGAAGCTGGCCCAGGAGTGGGGCCTCATCACCCAAAACCACGAGGGCTACGTGGGCACCGCCGACCTGTGCGACAAGGAGGACGCCCTGCACATTCTGGGCCACCTGGACGTGGTGGCCCCCGGCGAGGGCTGGACCGTCACCCAGCCCTATCAGCCCAAGGTGGTGGACGGCCTCATCTATGGCCGTGGCACCGACGACGACAAGGGCCCTGTGGTGGCCTCCCTGCTGGCCATGAAGGCGGTGAAGGACCTGGGCGTGCCCCTGAAGTCCAACTGCCGCCTCATCATGGGCACCAACGAGGAGAGCGGCTCCGGGGACATCGCCTGGTACTTTGCCCGCCACCCCTTCGCCCGGGATATCACCGCCCGCACTGGCATCACCTTCACCTGCACCAGCCAGGACGGCTGCACCGTCATCCACGCCAAGGGCGAGGGCAGCCACGCCGCCTGGCCCGAGGGGGGCAACAACGCCGTCACCGGCCTCATTGCCCTGCTGTGCGCCCTGCCTCTGGCCGAGGGTCCCTGCAAGGAGGCCCTGAACCAGCTCAACACCTTGCTTCCCCACGGAGATTACCATGGTCGGGCCCTGGGCATTGCCCAGTCCGAGCCCATCGCCGGGGATTTGACTGTGGCCTTCACCCTGCTGGAGGTCACCGAGACCGGACTCACCGGCCGCTTTGACTCCCGGGTGCCCCTGTGCGCCACAAAGGAAAACTGTGAGAACGTGGCCCGGGCCGCCTTTGAAGCCCACGGCTTCACCTTCGAGGGCGAGCAGGAGGAGGCCCACCACACCCCCGCCGACTCTCCCTTCGTGCAGACCCTGCTGAAGCGGTACGAGGAGTACACCGGACAAAAGGGCGAGTGTCTGTCCACCGGCGGCGGCACCTACGTCCACGAGATTCCCGGCGGCGTGGCCTTTGGCTGCACCATGCCCGGGTTTGACACCCACCTCCACGGGGCGGACGAGCGGGTGAAGATCGCCGATTTGATGCTGTCGGCCAAGCTCTTTGCCCACATTATCCTTGATATGTGCGCTGAATAATCTTCTGGGGCCGCTGCACCATGCAGCGGCCCTGTTGTTTTTTCGGCGCTATGAAAAACATGCCTCTTCTCTTATCACTGGGATCAGGCTTGCCAGCCAGGGTTTGCTCCGCAGGGTGACTTTCTCCCCGATGAGAAAGTCACCAAAGAATCGCCAAAGGCGGGGCCTTCCCCCGCCTTGTGGAATCCACCCCGCGGTACGGGGAGTTCCTGCGTCCTCCTCTTTTCGGCCCTTGGACTGGTTCATGTCACATAGATAGTATGGAAATTCTACAGAAAGCACCCACTTCTCTAACAAACGCTACTTCTATCGCCAGGGCCTTCCCCTGGTGTGCAACTGTTCCCAGTTGCCGGAGGACTGGCTCCCGGCGGCGGGAACGCCGCTGCACCAAGGCAGGCCCGGAGGTGAAAACCGCCCAGCCATAGGGCCAGCTGCCCAGGGTGGCCTGGTGTGGTGGCACAAACAGGGGCCACAGCAAGGGTGACGGGCCGAATATAGCCTTGACGCAGGCCCAGCCTGGTACCCCAGGGAGGTTCTTAGGGGGGAACGCCCTAAGTGGCTTTTCGTCCATTTTGGCCACTCAAAATGGACCCCAGCGGAGCGTCCCCACCGGGGGCGCTGGTTTCCGCCTGAGAAATCGGAGGAGAGCAAGCCCCTCAGGTCAGAGACAAAGAATTGCACCATTCTTCCCTGGCCCTTGTCAGGTGGATGTGGTACAATGAACTTAGATCTGCGGCCCGCCCGTTTGCGGGCCATTGAGGAGGTCATATTATGTTCAACTACTTCTGGTCCCGCAACGCCTCGGTGGGCATGGCGGTGCTCTACATCGCCCTGGGCCTGCCCCTGGTCCTCTTCCCCGCCGCCGTGGGCACCGCCTTTGTCTGGGCCCTGGCCATCGGCTGTGTGGTGTACGCTCTGCCCCATCTCATCCGCTACCTCCAGGGCCGAAAGGTGGGCCAGTCCTTCGGAGGCGACCTGTTTCTCACCGTTTTACCCCTGTTCTTCGCCCTGTTCGCCCTCTTCCGCCCCCATGTGATTCTCTCCTTCCTCCCCTTCGTGCTGGGCGCTCTGCTGCTCATGGACGGGGTGGGGAAGCTGCCCCTGATGCTGGCGGCCATCCAGGACCACGCACCCGGTCTGGCCTTCTGCGTCATCTCCACCCTGGTGCCCCTCATCGTGGGCCTGGTGCTCATCGTCAACCCCTTCCAGGCCGCCCAGATGGTCATCATGGTCTTTGGCATTGGCCTCATTGTGGACGGCATCGGCGACCTCATCACCGCCCTGTCCGCCCGTCACGCCTGATACCTGGAGGTCTCTTTATATGAAATACCACTCCCTGCTCCCCCGGGAGCGCGCCGAGCGTTTGAATAAGCGGCTCACCGAAGGCATGATGTCCGCTTTGAAAACCATCCACTCCGCCACCTCCCCCGACTCCATGGACCCCGCCGACCTGAACCGTCAGCGCAGAGGCCAGGAGGTGCTGGGGCGGCTGGCCTCTCCCCCCATCGGCTTTAGCTGGGAGCCCTTTACCCACCACCAGATGTCCATGGCCTGGGTGCGTCCCGAGCGGGGCCACCAGCGGCGGCGGGTTATCCTCTACTGCCACGGCGGCGGCTACACCAGCGGCAATCTGGGCTACGCCCGAGTGCTGGCGGCCAAACTATCCGCCGCCACCGGCTGTGAGGCCCTGGCCTTCCAGTACCGTCTGGCCCCGGAGCATCCCTACCCCGCAGCCTTAGAGGACGCCCTCACCGCCTGGGACTACCTGATGCACCTGGGGTATGGCGCCCGGGACGTCATCGTGGCGGGGGACTCCGCCGGGGGCAACCTGGCTTTGGAGCTGACCTTGAAGCTGAAAGAGTCCGGGCGGTTCCTACCTGGGCGGCTGGTGCTCTTCTCCCCCTGGACCGACCTCACCGCCTCCGGGGCGTCCTACCAGAGCGCCCGGGAGCTAGACCCCATGCTCACCATGAACTACATTCAGGCGGTGCGCTCCGCCTACGCCCCTCAGACCGACTGGAGCGACCCACACCTGTCCCCCCTGTTTGCCGATCTCCACGGCTTCCCCCCCACCCTCATCCACGTGGGAGAGCGGGAAATCCTCCGGGACGACTCCACTGCCCTGGCCCAAAAGCTGCGGGAGGCGGAGGTGCCCTGCGTCATCCGCACCTGGCCGGACATGTGGCACGTGTTCCAGATGTTCCCCCTGAAAAGCGCCAGCGAGGCCATGGAGCATGTGGCGGATTTTTTACAGCGCTACGATTAAATGCCCTTTCCATTTGGCAAGTTTTCCAACAAAGAAATAAGGAGAGTATCCTATTATGACGGATGCCCAGTTAAACTATCATCTTCGATATTGTGGTAAAGGTTTTTTTGTGGAATTTTTTCCAAATTTAAATTCTATTCTATGGACAGACTCAACCCAAGTTCATGCAGCCACAGAGGAAATCTTCCATAAGCTGATAACAAAACAGCGGCCCGATGGGCGGCCATACACACTCAGTGGGCTAGCCGCTCGCATGTCTCATTGCCGCTACATCTTTTTAGAACAACAGCAGTGGGCCGCTTTGCGCAATATTACTCACTCTAAAGTTACACCCAAACAAAGACAGCTAGCTCACACATATCTTAGTCTAATTCCTTCACATACTTGTTAAGATCAAAAATGCGTCTATATCAAATGCGGCCCCCCAACTTCCCACCAGCCCAAATGGCTAGGGGAATCCTGGAGCGCCTGCATTTTTATCTATTTAACTGCAGTTAATCCCGCCGCCCGCTCCGTGGCGGAAACCTCCCAGGCCATCGCCCAGGCTCTGGCGCTGTGGCCGTACAACCAGTACACCGCCCTGTGGCAGGTGGCGGTGCACAACCGGGACGCCCAGGAGGCCCTCACCCGGTTGGAGCAGATGCTGGAGACCCTGGAGCAGCCCTGGCAGCTGGGGGACACGGTGCTGTACCGCCGCATGGCCCCTCAGGCCAAGGCGTTCCAGCCCGGAGAGCTGCGGGCCCTGCTGCTGGGCCAGCTGGAGCAGGACCCGGACCTCAGTTGGCTGCGGGAGCACCCCCGGGCCCAGGCCCTTCTCCAACGCGCCCACCCATGAGGAAACCCCCGGCGGCTCTGTGCTTGAGCCGCCGGGGGTCTTATGTTTTAGAAGTGGAAGCGTCTGCGCACCTCCCGGCGCAAATCCGGCCGGTAGCGGATGATGAGCAGGGGCACCATGAGGGTCACCCCCACCACCGCCACCACCAGGGACCACATGGGCCGATAGCCGCCCAAAAACAGGTCAATGCACAGCTCCAGCCACAGCATCAGCACCACGCAGCTGCCCAGCACCAGCATACACCGGCTCAAAATGGAGCGCAGAGGGAGGATATACCACAAAAACAGGATGACCACCGAGCACCCCCACCAGATGGGCAGGGCCAGCTGTCCCAGCCAGCTGCCCCCGTCTACCGCCAGGGCGATGACCCAGAGGAAGCCCGCCACCGCCAGCAGGTCCAGCCCCACCAGGAAGATGGAGTGCACCCCACGCAGCAGCAGCGGAAGCACCGTCCACACCCACAGCATGGCGCAGGCCCCCGCCACAATGGCGGACCAGGGCATCCCCCGCCACCAAAACAGCAGGTTGAGCACCACACAGCACAGGCCCACCACCCCGTACAGAGCGGAGAGCAGCACCGCCACCTCTCTGTGATTTACCGGCTCCACCTCCCGCCGCTCCACGGGGAAGTTGGGGGGAATGGTGGTGTCCACCGGGCACACCGGGTTGACCACCGGGGTCTGGCACAGGGGACAGCGGGCGGCGTCCTTGTCCAGCTCCACCCCGCAGTTGACACAGTATGACATGGCCTGATTTCACTCCCTTCGATTGGATGTAATCTTCACGTGGAGCCCATCCTGCACCAGCGTGCGGAAAAAGTCCCGCTCCACGTCCGTCTCCTTCACCGTCCCGGCAAAGGTAATCTCCATGATATCCCCGTAGCTGATGGAGGCGCAGTTCACCCGGGGGGTGTAGGACTGGCCCAGCACCACCTCCATGTGCTGGATGTGGGGCTCCATCTCTTTGGGCACCCGGAAGGCCCCAGGGTTGGTATACGTGGTGGAATAGGGGCGGTTGCCCGCCAGACGATACCCCAAATCCACGGAAAAGTTCTTCACCGGCACCGGAATGAGCTGGAGGGGCAAAAACCGCTGGAGAAACACGTTGCGGGTGATGACCCCCTGCATCTCCTGGCGGGTGATGTGCAGCCGCATGTGGTGATGGACCTGGGAGATGATCTCCTCCAGGGTGTAGTCCCCCAACTCGGGGTCAATGGAGGGGCGCACCGTGAGGATGAAATTGCGCATGGTGCGGGTGGGAAAATAGGGGCGCAGGTTGATGGGGATGGCCAGGGCCACCGGCAGCTCCCGCCGCCGCCCCTCCCGGCGCTGGCGGGCCAGAATGGACTGGATGAGCACCGCCGCCAGATACTCGGTGATGGAGGCCCCATGGCCCTTGGCCACCTGGCGCAGGGCCTGCACCGACACAAAGCCCATGGTGACGTTGAGGGTATAGAAGGGCTCCGGGGTTCCGGTACAGGGGTAGGCCTTGGGCTCGGACTTGCCCAGCCGCACCCGGGACCGGGCGTACCGGGCGTAGGCGTCCTCCCACTCCTGGGGGTCCGGGGCCTCGTCCACGTCCAGAATCCCCTCCTCGTTTGGGATCTCCTCCCCCAGCTCCCGTAAGTACACCGCCAACAGGGTCTTAAAGAGCACCAGCGCCCCGCCGCCATCGGCCAGGGCGTGGAACACCTCCATGGAGATGCGGTGGCGGTAGTAGAAAAACCGGATGAGCTGGTCCTTGTTCTGAAAATACACCGGCTGGCAGGGGTTTTGAATGTCCGGCTGCAAAAAAGGCCCGGGGGTGTCGTCCGGCTCGAAGTAGTACCAGAATACCCCCTTGCGGATTTTCACATGGAAGCCGGGGAACCGGGGCATGGTGCGGTCGATGGCCCGCTGGAGGACCTGGGGGTCCACCTCCTGGGTCATGACGGCGGAGAAGCGGTACACCGCCGAATAGGTGCCGCTCTGGATGGCAGAGTACATCATGGCGGCATTATCCAGCTGAAACCAGCCCTTATCCTGTCCTCTCCGCCTAACCATACTCCACCCCCCTTTCGTTTGCTTTATTATAATACGCCCTCTGGACCGTGGCAATACCGCAAAACCTGCCGACTGCGTTGACACCCACCCGCTCCGCCTGTTACAATGGCCTCACAGGCGGCTCCTACGCCGTCAATTCCTCTCAAGGGGGTTTTTACAAATGGGACTCATCAATAAACTGGGCGGCTCCATGCTGCAAGGGATGGCTGGTAACCTCAACGAGGTCTCCCCCGAGGCCCTGAACCAGGAGTTCGGCATGTATCTCATGGACGGCGAGACCATCGCCATGGGGTTCCGGCTCATCCGGGACGTGGTGATCTTCACCGACAAGCGCATCATCGACTTTGACAAGCAGGGCGCCACCGGCGTGAAAATGCGGGTGGACTCCATCAACCTGAGCACCATCATCCACGTCTCTGCGGAGACGGCGGGCTTTGGCGCCGACGACAGCGAGATCAATGTCCACTACATTGCCTCCCCCTACTTCAAGTGCAGCGGCGGCGTGGAAGTGGCGGAAAAGAAGTTCGAGTTCCCCAAGAAATACAACATCCAGCCCCTGTACAAGTACTTGCAGGAGATCGCCTATCACAACCACGAGACCCTGAACCACTAAAGAGCAAAAAACACCCCGGAGAACTCCGTTCTCCGGGGTGTTCTGTGTCTTTCTGGTGTTTAGCCGATGGCAATGGTGGTGCTTCTGGGCAGCTCCTTCTTCACATGCTTGGGCATGGACAGCTTGAGGATACCGTCCTCATACTTGGCGGAGATGTCCTGGGGCTCCACATCCCCCACGTAGAAGCTGCGGCTGCAGGCGCCCACATACCGCTCCTGGCGGATGTACTTGCCCTTCTTGTCTTCCTCGTCCTTATCCAGACCCTTGGCGGCCTGGATGGTCAGATAGCCGTCCTTCAAATCCACCTGGATTTCGTCCTTCTTAAACCCGGGCAGATCCACGTCCAGCTCATAGCTGTTCTCGGTCTCCCGCACGTCGGTCTTCATCAAGTTCTTGGCGTGCTTGCCGTACAGAGGGTTGCGGCCGTTCCACATGGGGAACATCCCAAAGTCATCACCAAAGAAATCATCAAACAAATTCTCACCAAAAATGCTGGGCAACATAAGTCATTCCTCCATTCGTTGCATTCATTGATGCCCTGCGGGAGAAGCTCTTTCGAGCCCCTCTTTTTGGAACAATTATGTTATAACACCGTCAATTGGCACTGTCAAGGCGAGAGCGCTAATGTTTACATGTTATGTGATGTTTGTTCATAAAATATGCGATTTCTCCCGGCACACAC